>JBIKZP010000521.1:0-6793 GCA_044354655.1 Rhodoferax sp.
TGGAGTCGCCACGGTGACCGAGTCTGCTGCAGCAGGTGTGGTGGTGGCATTGGTGATTGGCGCTTTCCAGCGAAATTTGAGTGCGGCGCTTTTGTGGAACGCGGCAAAAAGGACTGCAGAGACGACCGCGATGATTCTTCTTATCTTGGTCGGCGGTTTGATATTCAGCACCTACATTGGCATGACCAGCATTGCGAGTAATGCCGTGGCGTTGGTGAGTTCGCTGCCTTTTTCTGCCACCGGTATCCTGCTAGTGATGATCCCTATCTTTCTATTGCTGGGATGTTTTCTGGATGGTGCCTCCATTCTTGTTCTTACCATTCCAGTTTTGTTGCCTATTGCGGCCTATTACAAGATCGATTTGATCCTGCTTGGCATTTACCTTACCTTTTGTATTGAACTTGGTGCGTTAACCCCGCCGGTGGGCATCAATGTTTTTGCGGTCAAGGGCGTGGTGCCAGACGCTACTTTGTCGGAAGTTTTTCGCTCCATCGTTCCGTTTTTCTTCCCGCTCATGGCCTTGTTGGTGATCATCGTGTTTTTCCCTGAGATCGTGCATTGGCTCCCTAGCTTGGTCAGCCCGAAGTAGCTTTTACACACGCCTTTCAGTGTGCTCAGGTTTCTCCGGCGCACGGAGGCGTGTTATGGGTTCTAGCGGATTTTTTTTGCGCGTTCGGCCTGCAGCATCCAGGGTAGAACGGCATCAAAGATGGTCCCGCCCGGCGGGACTGTCGGGTTTCTAGCCTCTTTTCCCATCAGCGAGACGGTATGGTCGTAGCGCTGTTGCACGGCTTCGGTAGCAAAGGCATCAATGCCAAGCTCGTTCAGTTGGCCGGCGGCCGCATGGGCTTCCTGCCGCCGCCGCGCCGCTGCAGGTACGTGCGTTCTGACAAACATTTCAATGAGCTCGCGGGTTGTAGAAAGGTCGAGGTCAGCCAATTGCTGGAGCAGCAGTTCGCGTAGACCCGCTGCTTCAGCCGCGAGCATGCACTCCATCACGACAGCGTCCATCCCCTTGGTGAAAATGCTGCGTAAAATTTTCAGAGAAGTTGCATCACCATTGGCGCTACCTGCCAACGATTCAAGTTGAAATCCCAGCGGCTGTAATGCCGCAGCCAGACGTTGTGCGCCACCACCCGATGCCAGTAGGGGTGTGCGCAGACCGTGAATGGATACCGCACCCATGATGGCGACGTCGATGTAGGCGTCTGCCGCAAAAAGTGCAGATGACTCACGAATAGTGGCTGGAGCTGCGCTGGTTAGGTCGGCAAACATAGCCTCAGGTTTCAGGACACCGGCTGCGGCTGTGGCGATCTGCAGCGCTGATTGGCCTGGTGCCACCGACAAGACGATATCTGCCTCTGTGAACGCGGCCAATGCGGAGTTGCAAATGACCAAGCCCTGGGATGCAGCGGCTTCCTTGGTATGTTCACTTGGGGAGGGATGGTATATGCGCAGGTTGACACTTTTTTGCAGCAATGAGCGGGCATAAGACTGACCCACTTCCCCAAATCCGGCGAGGACAAGGGTGAGAGTGACTTGGGGTGCGGTTGATGATCTGGACATATTAAATCGGGCAACATTTAATTATACATATGTGGAAAATTATTAGATATTCTGATAATATTTAACCATATCTTGATCGAAAAATTGTCGCAACTTAACCCTTCAACTGGAGATCTGCATGCATATTCTTCCCGCCGCTCTCCTGCAGCAAATCACAAGAATATTTTGTGCGTGGGGTATGAGCGAAGAAGATGCCGCCGTCGTAGCTGACATCCTGGTTGAAACTGACCTGCGCGGCATAGATTCGCACGGTGTTTCGATGTTGCCGATGTATGAGCAGATGGTGGGTGCGGGGACGCTCAACATGCGGCCGCAGGCAACTGTCGAGCGCGACACCTCCGTTCTCGCACTGATCAACGCGGACGCTGGCATCGGTCATCCTATCGCTCGCCGCGCGATGGCGATGGCTTGCGACAAAGCGGCACTCAGCGGCATTGGTGTCGTCAGCGTTTACAACTCGCATCACTTTGGCGCGGCTGGAATTTATGTCGAAATGGCAGCCTCGCGCGGTCTATTGGGAATCATCACATCTTCGGCGCGCACGGTCACCGTGATTCCTACCCGTGGTTCGGTTCCCATGCTAGGGACCAACCCGATCGCATTTGCCGCGCCGGCAGCAAGAAATCCTCCGTTTATTTTGGATATGGCTACCTCTACCGTCGCGGTCAACAAAGTTAAGGTGTATGCACTGAACAAAAAACCATTACCACTCGGATGGGTGGTCGATGGCCAGGGCCAGTACGTTACCGACCCCGAACTTGGCCTCAAACTCTGCGTTGAGCAGGCCAGTGGTGGCCTGCTACCTTTGGGAGGCGGAACTGAGACTGGGGGCCACAAGGGTTATGGGCTGGCGATGCTGGCTCAGATTCTCGGTAGCACTTTGGCTGGGGGTTCTTTTTCTCCCTTACGCAACAAAACGCAGGGGGGCAAAGTGCCTGACAACATTGGTCATTTCTGCATGGCTATTGACCCGTCGGCTTTCCGGCAAAAGGGTGCATTTCAAGAGGACTTGGATGACATCATCGACACATTACATGGTATGCCGCGCAGTCATCCGGATGAACCCGTGCAGGTAGCCGGTGACCCCGAGCGCGAGTGCCGCTCAAGGAGTGCAGTGCTTGGTATCCCTATGCCAGAGTCATTACTTGAACAACTTCGTGCCATCGCGCAGAGGGCCTCTGTACCGTACGACATGGAAAGTTTGTCTGCCGGTGGGGCTTGAGACGTATCTTTGCGCAAAGAATATCTACGCTACGTGCTGTGCCGATGCATGTGCGAGTTCCTTTCAACCTTGGGTAAAATGTTAAGTTCTGTTGGCGAATTCGGTTGGCATGAATCAATCAGACCTACCAACGATTTATCTTAGATCTTAGGAAATATATGGTAAGCCCAGTGATCAAGAGTGCCGGAAGGGTGTTCGAGATCCTTGAATTTTTTCGTGAAGCGCGACATCCCCTGAGCGTGCGCGATATCTCTGAACGTTATGGTTATCCGCTCTCAAGTACATCAGTCCTTGTCAAGAGCATTGCCGAACTCGGCTACCTTAGCTATGACAGCCGTTCACGGGCGTATTCGATGACTATTCGCGTCGCCATGCTGGGAGATTGGATCTACGAATCCTCTTTCGGCGGAGCTGAAATAATTGCGCTGATGGATGCGTTGTCCCTGCGTACAGGTGAGACGGTTATCCTCGCCGTTCAAAATGATATCTTTTCTCAGTATGTGCGTGTAAGCCAGAGCCGCATGCCAATTCAGTTTTACATTTCGCCGGGCACGCGCCGACCTCTTTGTATGTCGGGTACCGGTTGGGCGCTGCTAAGTACCCAAAATGACGCGGCGATCGTGCGCCTAGTGCAGCGCACGGATAGCAAGCTCGACAAGACAGGTCTTTTTGAACCGATCACAATTGATCGTGTGATGAAACAGGTCAAGCAGGTCCGCGAGCAGGGCTATGTGTATTCGCGTGGAACGAATACACCCGGCGCAGGGGTCATTGCCGCGCCACTGCCAGGGGCTGTCAATGGTGCGAATTTAGTGATTGGCATCGGAGGGCCTGTCGATCGACTCGATGAGAACGAAGAATCTATAGCCTATCAATTGAAGGCCGCGCTCAAAGCATACCCAGGTAGCGTCCCATCAAAATCTATCGCTAAATCTCGTTCATTACTTTGATTCGGTCGTCGGGGCGTTTTTTGCCGCTTAGAGGTCCATGTCCAACGTAGCTTGCCAGGACACCATGACCCAGGCTGGGCCAGACCGGATCCAAATACTCATGAATGACGCTCGAAAAGTACGCTCGACGCCATCCATGATGACATCAGCGGCGAACCTTCCATTCAACACACCCGTGTCACCGTAAATGCGGACGTTTGTTTCTTCCCGTCGCAGGTCGCGGTAGCGGGTTGGGCCATCGCGTACTTTCGTCATCAAACTGTCTCGCGTGTCCTTCACGCCAGACGCGTGAACATAGATCAGGTCCTCCGCGTAAAGCGCTTTAAGTGAACCCATGTCACCGGCAAGTGTTGCGCGGATGCGCTCGTTGTCAGCCGCCTCAATCGCAATCTGATCCTGGCTTTGCCTGAGTTGCCCGGTGTGGCCGGCTGCGGTTGACTGGCGTGATTGGTTGGTCGGGTCCATGCTACAGCACCATTTTTTAAAACTTTGGGACTGATCTTCGGCATCGAAGATAATATACGTACGTAAAAATAATATATTTATTTACGTATTTTGATGATAACCTTTGACCTGTCTTGGCGCAACAACTCAATAGCTTGAAACGAATCCATGTAGGTGCGCATCGCACGAATTAACCGCCAACCTTATGGGCTCGTGGATGACCTCCTCGCAATACGCAACAGACCTAAATGACACAGACCACCCTACTTGAAAGCGGCGTATCAACAACTGCCAATTTTGATGTGATCATCATCGGTGCAGGTATGGCGGGCCTCTTCCAGTTGCATCGTGTTCGTGAACTCGGTATGACGGTGCGGGTCATCGAGGCTGGTAGCGGTGTGGGTGGAACTTGGTACTGGAACCGCTATCCCGGGGCGCGCTTTGATTCTGAAAGCTATAGCTACGGATTCTCTTTTTCAAAAGAGTTGCTTGAGGAATGGAGTTGGTCAGAGCATTTCGCCTCGCAACCTGAGACGCTACGTTACGCGGGTCATGTGGCCGATAAATTTGATTTGCGCCGCGATATTCTTTTTAAACAAAAGGTGAGCTCTGCTCAGTGGCAGGAAGAAACTCGTACTTGGAACCTGACTCTCCAAAGCGGTGAACGTATGACTGCCCGGTTTCTCATCACAGCCATCGGCGTGCTGTCCGTGCCTACCTTACCCCGTATAGAAGGGATTGAGCGGTTTACAGGCATTTCTTGTCACACCGCAAAGTGGCCCCATGAGCCTGTAAGCTTTGAGGGAAAGCGTGTTGCGGTCATCGGAACTGGCGCGACCGGCATTCAGACCATACAAGAGGTCGCTAAGACGGCGGCTCACTTGACCGTGTTTCAGCGTAGGCCAAACTGGGCCGCCCCACTTCACAACGCGCCTATAACTTCAGCGCAGCAGGAAGCTATCAAGGCCTCTTATCCTGATATTTTCAAACGCTGTGCCGAGAGCGCACTTGGTTTTGTGCATAAAGCCGACCCGCGGCGAGGGATGGACGTACCGGCAAAGGAGCGGGAGGCTTTTTGGGAGAAGCTGTACGGCGAACCCGGTTTTGGCATTTGGGTCGGCAATTTTCATGATTACACAAGGGATAGACAACTCAATGCGTTGCTATCCGATTTCGTGGCAAGCAAGGTCCGCGAACGCGTCACAGATCCGGCGGTGGCTGAAAAGCTGATTCCCAAAGATCATGGTTTCGGCACCCGCCGATTGCCGCTGGAGACCCGCTACTTCGAGGTTTATAACCAGCCCAATGTGGAACTGGTTGATCTTAAAGAGACCCCGATTCGATGCATCACGCCATCTGGAATAAGCACATCAAATCGCGATTTCGAATTCGACATGATCATCTACGCTACCGGTTTTGACGCGCTGACTGGCGCTTATGACCAGATAGATATTCGGGGTGCAAGTGGCCAGCAGTTGAAAGAAGTATGGCGTCAAGGAGCCCAAACTTTTCATGGATTCCAGAATGCCGGCTTTCCAAACATGTTCATGGTGCTGGGCCCGATGGGGGCCTTAGGCAACATGACGCGAAGCATCGAATACAACGTTGAGTGGATCTCAAAACTACTGGGCTATATGCAGTCTAAAGGTTACACAAGATCTGAGGCTAAGGTCGAAAGTGTTCAAGCTTGGATGGACTTAGTGAAAGCATCGAGCGTAGGACTTCTATCGAACGAAGTCGATTCTTGGATGACCGGTGTGAATTCGAATGTCGAGGGAAAGGGAACTCGTGTGCTTTCACGGTATAGCGGGACTGGCCCCGACTTCCGGTTGCGCAGCGAGGCTGTTGCGAATGGTGGTTATCAAGAACTCGACTTGAAATAGTTTGGCACCTTCAAGCGAGGTCGGGGTTGCTTTTTTCACTGGATTCGTTGTTTTAAAAAAAGCAAGATGGACTTCGGTCCACGAGTTCAACTGCAGCGGAGAACAGTTTGATTTCAATCGCAAAAATTGCCGCAGAGTTGCTGACCGAGCATGCAAGCGCCCGTCGTGACAACCGTTTCGCCGAGAATCATGGGATTGGTGATCTTGTTGCTGCTTATGATGCTCAAGACGCCTTTGTTGATCGACTTCTCGAAAACCAGCGCACCACGGTCACCGGCTACAAGCTTGGCTTGACCTCGGTGGGAATGCAGCAAATGAGCGGAATCACGCATCCGGTTGCGGGTGTGGTTCTGGCAAATACCGTGTTCAAGAGCCCACATCGGTTAACTGATATAACTTTCAGTCGGTTGGCAATTGAATTCGAAGTGGTCGTTCGACTGAAGCACGACTTGTGCGGCCCAGGACCCATTGACATCGAAAAAGTG
This sequence comes from Rhodoferax sp., assembly GCA_044354655.1. GTDB lineage: Bacteria > Pseudomonadota > Gammaproteobacteria > Burkholderiales > Burkholderiaceae_C > Rhodoferax. Next base: position 6,551 of record JBIKZP010000521.1, read on the forward strand.
GCGGCGGCCACTGATGGGGTGGCGCCAGCTATTGAATTGGTCGATGTCCGCAATGCAGATCTGGCAGCGATCGATATTCTTTCACTCGTTGCACAAAACGCTTGGGGTACAGGACTTGTGGTGGGTCAGTTTGAGCGGTCATGGCCTGATTTGTCCTCCATCGTTGGCTGCGTCACCCTCAATGGCGAAGCTATTGACGAAGGTACAGGCAGCATGGCGCTTGGTCACCCTTTTGCATCTGTG
>JBIKZP010000004.1:0-22673 GCA_044354655.1 Rhodoferax sp.
GCTACGACCTGGAGCGCGACACCTGCACCACCTACCACGCCGGCGTCAACAAATGGTTTAGCGAAGCGCCCTTTGCCCCCAAAGACAACTGGCAAGCCGAGGACGATGGTTACTTGGTGGGCTTCATGTGGGACGATGAAAGCAAGACCTCCTGGGTCACCATCTTTGATGCCAGCGATATTGCCAAAGGCCCGGTCTGCCGCATCCGCTTGCCGCGCCGGGTTCCCAATGGCTTCCATTCCACCTGGGTCAGCGGCGAACGCTTGGCGCGCGGCTACTGACATGGTGCTGGTCAGCCCAGAAAAAATTGATCAATACACCCGCGCTGGCTGGTGGGGCCACCAAACCTTGTGGGACCAGTTCGTTCATCACCGGGCGGCCCATCCGCATACCGAAGCGGTGGTGGACGCCTGCAACCGCAGCGACTTTGCCCATGGCGCGCCACGCCGACTGACCTGGGATGAACTGGGCGATGAGATCGACCGTTTCAGCACCGTGCTGAATGCGCAAGGCCTGCGGCGCGACGATATTGTGGTGCTGCACTTGCCCAACAGTGTGGAGCAATATTTGGCCTACATGGCCTGTGCCCGCTTAGGTCTGATCGTGACCCCGGTGCCCGTTCAGTACCGCGAGCATGAGTTGTCGCATGTGCTGTCCATCACCCAGGCCGCTGCGGTACTGACCTTCACGCACATTGGCAAAGCCGGCCAAGGCCACCATGCCGCTGCCATGTACCAGCAACTCAGCCACGCGCACCCAAGTCTGCGCAAGGTTCTCGCCTGGGGACCACAGGCGTCTGAGGGCGTGCAGTCCATTGAGGCGCTCATGCCTGGCAAGATGACGCCCGAGTTGCACGCAACACTGGCGCAAGCAGAGAGTGAAGCGGCCATCACGGCCAACGATGTGTTCAGTATTTGCTGGACCTCGGGCACCGAGGCAGCCCCCAAAGGGGTACCACGAAGCCACAACGAATGGTTGATCGTGCCACCCAGCATCATTGAGGCTGCAGAGCTGAAACCTGGGGCGCGCTTGCTCAACCCGTTTCCCTTTGTCAACATGTCCGGGCTGTCCACCGCCCTGGCCACCTGGCTGGCTTTAGGCGGTACGGTGGTGCAGCACCACCCCTTCAACTTGAGCATCTTTCTGAAGCAGTTGCGCGAGGAGCGCATTGACTACACCGTGGCAGCACCGGCCATTTTGAACATGCTGCTGCAAGACGAGACCTTGCTGGCGGGCATCGATTTCAAGCGACTGCGCCGCATGGGCTCGGGCTCGGCGCCCTTGTCTGACTGGATGGTGAAAGGCTTTGCAGACAAATATGGCGTGCAAATCGTTAATTATTTTGGCTCGAACGAAGGCGCGGCCTTGTCGGGCAGCGACCTCGACATTCCAGACCCCGGCCTTCGCTCACAGTACTTTCCAAGAGCTGGGGTAGACGGTTTTAATTGGCATGTTTCCACCACCCGAAAAATCAAGACCCGCCTGGTCGACCTGACAACGGGAGAGGACATCACACAGTCCGCGCAGGTGGGTGAATTACGTTTCTCAGGGCCTACCGTTTTTTCCGGCTATTTCAGGGCGCCCGAGGTAACCGCACGCACCTTTGATGCGCAAGGTTTTTACCGCACCGGCGATCTGTTTGAAATTGCCGGTGACCAGCTTCAGTACTACCGCTACGTGGGCCGCTCCAAGGACCTGGTGATACGCGGTGGGGTCAACATCAGCAGCGAAGAAATTGAGGGCTTGCTGGCCGCTTGTCCCGGCGTGCGCGAAGTGGCTGTCGTAGGCGTTCCCGATCACATTTTGGGTGAGAAAATTTGCGCCTGCGTGGTACCGCTTGAAGGCCAGCAGGTGTCACTTGAACAGCTGGTTAAGTTTCTGCGTGAGCAACAGCGTGTAGCCGTTTACAAACTGCCGGAGTACCTGCTGTCCGTTGCAGTACTACCAAGAAACCCGGTGGGAAAAATTCTCAAACGTGAGCTGCGTGAGCAAGCCAAACTGCTGGCAAAGGGCGTGGCATGAAACCCGTACTGCTGCTGATACCTGGCATGTTCAACACCGCTGCCATCTGGGATGCGCTGCTGCCCCTGCTGGCGCCCGTCATGGATGTTCGCATTGCAGAGGTGTTGACGCAGGACTCCATCGCCGTCATGGCAGAAGATGCCTGGAGCCAGGTGCAGGATGTAGCCCCTGGTACGGTCATGCTGGTCTGCGGATTTTCGATGGGCGGCTACGTCGCCATGGAACTTCTCGCCCGCCACGGCACCCACTTTCAGGGCGTCATGTTGCTGGACACCGCGGCCCAGATAGAAACACCTGAGACGCTTGTGGTGCGAGAAAAAACTATTGCCGCACTACAGCGCAATTTTGAACGCACGGTGGAGGGCATCATCCCGTTCAGCCTGCACCCTGACAGCCTGGCGGATGCGTCACGGGTTGAAGGCATGCGGCGCATGATGAACGAGGTAGGCGTTGAGACGGCCATTCGCCAAACCCGGGCCATCATGGCGCGGGCCGACCACCGCGAACTCTTGTCCCAGCTGACACAAACTGTGCTGGTGGTGTGTGGTCAACAAGACCAGGTAACGCCCCCCGCCCTGTCGCGCGATCTGGCCTCACTGATTCCGGGCGCCGAACTTCATTGGCTTGAAGACACTGGTCACCAATCGCCCCTTGAACAAGCGCCTCGCCTGGCCCAGCTGTTACTGGGCCTGGCGAGTCAACTCACACCCTCCTCTTCTCCCCCACCAGCATGAACTTTTCTGCTCGCCCCCCTCCTTTTCAACTGCGCTTGCCTGTTGTGGCTGCGCCTATGTTCCTGATTTCAGGCCCCGAGTTGGTGCTGCAAGCCTGCAAGGCCGGCATCATTGGGGCCTTTCCAACGCCCAATGCCCGGCCCATCAGCGAGCTGGCGCAATGGATGAAGCAAATCACCGAAGGTCTGGCCCAGGCCCGTGACACACAGACCACAGCCACACTGGGGCCCTGGTGCGCCAATCTGGTCACGCATTCGTCAAACACCCGGCTTGCTGAAGACCTGGAACTGGTGGCCAGGTTCAAGCCCCCCATCGTCGTGACCGCCCTGGGAAGCCCCAAGCCCGCCATTGACGTGGTGCATGCCTACGGCGGCCTGGTCATTGCTGATGTGATCTCCCTCGGTCTGGCCAAAAAAGCCATTGCCGCTGGCGCCGACGGCCTGGCCTGCGTATGCGCGGGTGCGGGTGGGCACACCGGCTTTTTATCCCCCTTTGCTTTTGTCAGTGCGGTGCGCGACTTTTACGATGGGTATGTGATTGTGGGTGGTGGCATTTGCGACGGCTGGGGAGTGGCCGGTGCAGTCGCCAGCGGCGCTGATCTGGTTTACATGGGCACGCGCTTCATTGCCACCACCGAAAGCATGGCCCCAGATGACTACAAACAAATGCTGGTGGAGGCCACTGTTGACGACCTCGTCGTCAGCGCTGGCGTGACCGGCACACCCGCCAGCTGGCTAAAACCGTCGCTACGCGCCAACGGGCTGGACCCGGACAACATGCCCGATGCACCGGGCCGCCAATACGACAGCAACCAGTCCTTTGCCGGCAAAAAATGGACCGATGTCTGGGCCGCAGGACAGGGCCTGGGCACCATCCGGTCGGTGCAACCAGTGGCCCTGGTGGTGGACCAGTTGGCGCAACAGTACCAGCAAGCCATGACCCGCATCCAGGGCTTGCCTTGGCAACTTTCAGGAGATAACCATGCGTGAACCCGTCTACATACTGGGTGGATACCAAACCGATTTTTCACGCGCCTGGTCGCGTCAAGGTCTGGATATTTCAGATATGACGCGCGAGGCCACGCTGGGTGCGCTGGAGGCCTGCCATTTGGCGCCCTCGGCCGTGCAAAGTATTCATGTGGGTAACGCCTTTGGTGAGATGCAGCGTCAGCAAGCGCACTTGGGCTCCATGGTGGCGCAAATGGTGCCCGAGTTGTGGGGCGTGCCAGCCATGCGTCATGAGGGCGCCTGTGCCTCGTCTTCCCTGGGCATCCTTTCAGCCATGGCTGAAATTGAGGCCGGCCGCTATGACTGCGTGCTGGTTTTGGGGGTGGAAGAATTCAAGAATTTGCCCGGCGACCAGGCCTCGCAAAATCAAAATGCCGCCGCATGGCAGGGTCACGAAGACATTGACTGCAAGTTCATGTGGCCTGCCGCCTTTGGCCTGCTGGCGCAAGAGTACGAAAAGCGCTACGGGCTGGATCGTCGGCACTTAAACCGCATTGCCGAGCTGAACTACCAACATGCCAAAAACAACCCGCTGGCCCAGACGCGCCACTGGCAATTTGATGCGCTGAGCTTCACGGACGACGACCTGGCCAACCCGGTGATTGAGCCTGGCACGCGCCGCCAGGACTGCGGCCAGATCACCGATGGCGCCTGCGCAGTGGTCTTGGCCTCGGCGCGCTTTGCCCAGGCCCATGCGCTGGGGCGCAGCACCTCGCTAGATAAACTGCCACGCATTGCCGGCTGGGGTCACCGCAACGCAGGCCTGCGGCTGAAAGATAAATTTATCCGCAGCGCACAGGCAAGTTATGTGTTCCCCCACGTGCGCGACACTATTGAAGATGCCTGGCGGCGTGCGGGCGTGTCTGGCATTGAAGCCATGCAGGGCGTAGAAACCCACGACTGCTTCACCACCACGGAGTACATGGCCATTGATCACCTGGGCCTCACAGCACCCGGACAAAGCTGGCAAGCGGTAGAAGACGGCTCGATTGAAGCGGGTGGCCGCTGCCCCATCAACATGAGCGGTGGGCTGATCGGGGGCGGGCATCCGGTGGGCGCCACTGGTGCGCGCATGTTGTTTGATGCGGCCCAACAAGTCACGGGCCAGGCCGGGGCTTGCCAGATTGAAGGCGCGCAGCGAATCCAGACCCTGAACATAGGGGGCTCATGCGCCACCGTCGTGAGCTTTGTGGTGGATTGCCATGGCTGAATGGCCGGCTGCGCTCTCGCTGTTTTCACGCCAGGGCCACACAGCCTTGGTGACCGGTGCCTCCCGCTACGTCAATGGCATTGTGCTGCCGGTGGATGGCGGCAACCCCATGCGCGGCATGTAAGCCCACGGCACGCCATGGCACCCGCAATTGCACTCACCCCGTCGCCCGACATCGAGCTGATGCGCCTGGCCTTACGCAGCAGCACGCTGAGCCATGGCTTGCGCGTGCGGGGAGACCGCTGGACCGCTGAAATTTTGATGGGCGCTTTCATGGGCTTGCGCAAGTTCGAAGACTGGATCAGCCTGCTCGGCATTTCACGCGCCACCCTGACAAAACGCCTGCAGCAACTGTTGGCCCTGGGCTTGTTGCAACAACGGCCCTATCAGGAGCGCCCTCAGCGCCATGGCTACCACCTGACGCAAGCCGGCCTCAAACTCTATGACCAGGTGCTGATGATCTGGATGTGGGAGCGGCGCTGGGGAAGCCATGCTGATGTGCTGCCCAGTCAGCTTTTTCACAAGACCTGCGGTCATACGTTCGTGCCGGTGCTGACCTGTTCGGCGTGCGATGCCAAGGCGGGTATGAACGACCTCCATTTCACGCTGAAGCCGGTTACGGCCCTGTTGGAAGACCAAGCCGAATCCACGCGCAGTGCCCGCGTGGAGACGCTGCAAAGCAGCAGCAAGGGACTGGGCATGCGGGTGGACCGCTGGACGCTGCTCATCGTGACGGCTGTGGTGCTGGGTTGTCATCATTTTGACCAGATCGGCCATGTGCTGGGCATTGCAAGCAGCGTGCTGGCACGCCGACTCAGCGCCATGGTGGATGAGGGCCTGCTGCTGGCACAAACCGATCTGAAAGATGCGCGACGTTTCATCTACCGACTCACCCCGGCCAGCCGCGATTTATTTGGCTATCTCGTGTGTTTCTCGACTTGGGCCAGCCGCGATTTTCTGCACCAGCCCAGTTCTATTCGCCCTGTCCACAAAGCCTGTGGCAAACCGTTTGTGCCCCGTGTTACGTGCAGCGCGTGCCTTGCGCCGCTACTGCCCTGGCAAGTTTCCTTTCATGCGCATTAATTTTTCACCAAGGATTGATCATGCCCACCGAGTTCATCAGACGCCTTGACAGTGACATACAGCCCGGCGACCACCCCTATCTTCAAGGTGCCTGGACCCCGCTTCTGGAAGAAGTTAACGCCACCCAAATGCCCGTTTTGGAAGGCGAAATTCCGAAAGATATTGACGGTATTTATTTGCGCAACACGCAAAACCCGGTGTACCAGTCCATCGGGCGCTACCACCCGTTTGACGGCGATGGCATGGTGCACATGATCAGTTTCAAAAACGGCGAAGTTGCCTACCGCAACCGCTTTGTGCAAACCAAAGGGCTGAGCGCCGAAATGGAGGCAGGAAAACGCCTGTGGGCCGGGCTGATGGAAAACCCGGCCCTCTCCAGCCGACCCGGTTGGGGCGCGCATGGGGCCATCAAAGACGCCTCCAGCACCGATGTGGTGGTGCATGCCGGCAAGGCACTCACCTCTTATTACCAGTGTGGCGAAGGCTACCGCATGGACCCCTTCACGCTGGAGCAACTGGGAATTCCAGCCTGGTCGCCTTTGGACGGCATCTCAGCCCACATGAAAGTGGACGAGGCCAATGGCGAAATGCTTTTTTTCAACTACTCCAAACACGCGCCTTACATGCACTACGGGGTCGTGGACCGGCATGACAAGCTGGTGCATTACGTGCCCATCCCCCTGCCCGGTCCACGCCTGCCGCACGACATGTGCTTCAGTGAAAACTACGCCATCCTGAATGACTTTCCGCTGTACTGGGATCCGGAGTTGCTGAAGGAAGGCAAGCATGTGGTGAAGTTCCATGCCGATCAGCCGTCCCGCTTTGCCATCATTCCCCGGCGAGGCCAGTCCTCTGACATCCGCTGGTTTGAGGCCGCGCCCACGTTTGTCCTGCACTTTCTCAACGCCTACGAAGAAGGCGACGACATTGTGCTGGACGGCTACTTTCAGGACGAACCCGAACCCAAGAACTTTGACGGGGCGCCCAAAGGGTACGAACGCATGATGTCCTACCTGGACCAGTACAAGATGAAGACCCGCCTGCACCGCTGGCGCTTCAACCTCACAACTGGCAAAACCACCGAACAGCGCCTGGACGATCGGACGCTTGAATTCGGCATGATCAACCAGCGCTATGCAGGACGCCACTACCGTTACGCCTACAGCGCAGTGCAAGTGCCTGGCTGGTTTCTGTTTGACGGCTATGTCAAACACGACCTGCAAACCGGCGCCTCGTGGCAGATTCAATTGCCGCCGGGCCAATTCGCCAGCGAGGCGCCCTTTGCGCCTCGCCTCAATGCCAAAGATGAGGATGACGGCTACCTCGTCACGTTCATCACCAACGAGAACACGCAACGCTCAGAAGTTTTACTGATCGACTGCAAACAATTTTCAAAAGGGCCGGTTTGCCGCATTGAACTGCCGCATAAATTGTGCAGTGGCACCCATTCCTGCTGGGCCAATGGCTCGGATCTTCATCGCTCGTAACTCCAAAAAGAGGACATCATGAAAAACAACCTGACGCTTCTTGTTGCCATGCTGTGGCTGATCTGGATGGCTGGCTTGCTGGTGTTTCGACGCCGACCGGAACTGCGCGTGGGCACGCCGCGCGAATTTGTCTATCCGCTCACGGCGTTTGTGGTGGGGGCTGCCTGGTTGATGCTGGACGCCAGCCACCCTGCGTACAACTTTTTGAGCCTGTACATTCACGCCGGCCTCATCAGCTGGGCCTTGCTCACCGTGGTCTGGCTGATCAGCCTGGCAACGCGTGACGGCGGCATCATGGATGTGTTCTATCCGCTTGCAGCCTCGGTGCCGGTTGTGGTGCTGCTGGCTGCGCGGGGCACCTGGTCACCCCACGAGTGTGTGGTCGCTGCCCTGGTGGCGCTGTGGAGTCTGCGCATGTCGATTTACATCTGGGTGCGCAACCGGGGACACGAACAAGAAGACGGCCGCTACGCAGCGTGGCGCCGGCGCTTTGGCCCCCACTGGTGGTGGTGGAGCTTTTTTCAGGTGTTCACGCTCCAGGGTGTGACCGTTTGGATGTGGTCACTGGGCCTGATATTTGCCGTATCGGTAGGCCCGTCCGCCCTGAGCTGGCCGCACGGCCTGGCAATTATTTTGTTTGCCGTCGGCTTTTATTTTCAGGTGGTGGGCGACCTGCAACTGGTACGTTTCAAGCGAAACCGCACCGACCGCAGCACAGTGCTCGACACCGGCCTTTGGCGCCTCACACGCCACCCCAACTACTTTGGTGAAGCCACGATCTGGTGGAGCTTTGGGGCACTGGCGCTGGTACACCCCTTGGGCTGGATTGCCCTGGTTTGCCCCTGGTATGTCACCTGGTTCATGAGCCGGGGATCGGCCACGCCCATGCAAGAACGCTACCTGGCCAAAAACAAACCAAGCTATGCCGACTACATGGCGCGCGTCCCCAGTTTTTTCCCCTGGGGCAAACCATGAGTCTTGCCAGCGGCAGCCTGCGCGGGCAACGCGCCGTGGTGACTGGCGCTGGCAAAGGGTTGGGGCGCGCCTACGCGCTGTATTTGGCCAGCCAGGGCGCGCGGGTACTGGTGAACAACCGCCGGCACGCCGGACAAAGCGATGCACAAACCTCCGCCCAGCAAACCGTAGACGCTATTCGGGCGGCGGGAGGCGAGGCTTATGCCAACTGGTGCGACGTCAGCCAGCCCGACAGCGGTCTGCAGATGCAGGAAGACCTCATGGCGAAGCTGGGTGGCGTGGACATTGTGGTGGCCAATGCTGGCATCGACAATGCCAGCAGCTTTGCCAAGCAAAGCCTGGCCGACTTTCGCGCCGTGTTTGACACCAGCTTTTTTGGCAACTTGAACCTCGTGCACGCGCTGTGGCCGCAACTTCTCGCACAAGGCTATGGGCGAGTGATTCTCACCACCTCCAGCGCCGGTCTGTATGCCAACCACGGCCAGTCTGCCTACAGCGCCGCCAAGGCGGCGGTCATTGGTCTCATGCGGGCGCTGGCGCTGGAAGGCAAGCGCCAGGGTGTCAGGGTGAATGCCATTGCCCCATACGGCTATTCCCAAATGACGGCGCCCTACATGGCCGAGGGTATGGCCCAGTTGTTCGACCCTGCCCTGGTGGCGCCACTGGTCGGGTGGCTGGCGAGCCCCGCCTGCAGTTGCAGCGGTGAGGTGCTGGTGAGTGGCGCGGGCTACGTGCGCCGTGCCGACACTGCAGAGAGTGCGGCGCTTGCACTGGATGCCGCGCAACTGGAGGCTCAGCTGGCGCAGCTGCACACCTTGCCGCGCCATGCGTACGCCAGCGCCAGTGCGTCTTTTGCCCAATTCCTCCAAGAAATCAACCCCACGACAGAGAACACTTGATGAACCACGCCTACATTGCCGACGCCGTACGCACACCCCGGGGCAAGGGGAATGACAAGGGCAGCCTGCGCTCGCTCAAGCCCGCACATTTATTGGCCCAGTCCCTGCGCGCCCTGGCCAGCCGCACTGGGGTAGACACCAGCCAAATCAGCGATGCCCTGTTTGGCTGTGTATCGCAGACCGGCGAGCAAGGCGCCAGTGTGGGCACGCTGGCATTGCCACTGGCGGGCTGGAGCGATCAGGTGTCCGCCGTTACCCTTAACCGCTACTGCGCATCCGGCTTGTCGGCGGCCAATATGGCGGCCCTGCAGGCGCTTTACGGCGACACCTTGGCGGTAGGCGGTGGCCTGGAGATGATGTCGCGCGTTCCCATGGGCAGTGACCAGGGTCCACTCACTCACGACCTGGAATTGCAGGTGCAAGCGGGGCTGGTGCCCATTGGCATTGCCGCTGACGCCATTGCCACGCAGCGCGGTTACAGCCGTCACATGCTCGACAGCTACGCCGCCAGCTCTCAGCAGCGCGCGGCCGCGGCGGCCTCGCGCGCAGCCAGCCCGTCCATGGTGGCGGTGCACGACAGCGAGGGCCAGTTGCTGCTGGACCGTGATGAAAACATTCGTCCCGCCACCACCGTTGAATCGCTCTCAGCCATGCAACCGGCCTTTGCCCAATGGGGTGCCAAGGGCGGTGCATCGGGCTGGGATGCGCAACTCTGCCGCCACCTCCAACTGAACGCCATAGAACACCACCACCATGCAGGCAACTCACCGGCTATGGCCGATGCAGCGGCTGCAGTTCTGATTGGCAGCAGCGCGGCGCTGGCACGCAACCAGTTGCGGCCACGCGCCCGTATTCTGGGCATGGCCGACTGCGGTTCGGACCGTCAACTGGCCCTCACCGGCACCGTGCCAGCCGCCCGTTTGGCGATTGCCAGAGCGGGCCTTCAGGCGCAAGACATTGACCTGTTTGAAATTAACGAAGGGTTTGCCGCCATGGCCTTGCACTTCATGGAAGACATGGCCCTGGACGCGATACGCGTCAATGTGAATGGGGGCGCCATCGCTATAGGCCATGCCATGGGCTGCACAGGCGCGGCTCTCATCAGCGTGCTGCTGGATGAACTGGAGCGGCGTCAGGCCCGTTTGGGTTGCATCGCCATTTGCGGCGCAGCCGGCGTGGCCAGTGCCATGGTGATTGAGTCTCTTGCCGCCGCTTGAACCAAAAATTGCTGACTCGCCACATCTGGAAGACCCGTGTTTACCCTAGATTTTCGATTTTTTAACTTTCTTAACTAGACGATAAGTATTAGATGTGTAACGATAAGACTTCATCCATCCAGACGATGATTTTTTGTCTGCTGAATGAAGCGTTTTTTTGCCAGCATTGACCTAAGGATCTTGATGCAACACCGGGTGATCCAATGAGCGAAGGTAGCTCCCAGTTGATTCAATTGGCGCTGAATGGCATTGCCATTGGTTCCATCTATGCCTTGGTCGCCCTGGGACTGGTCTTGACCTACAAGGCCACCGAGGTTCTCAATTTTGCGCATGGGGATGTGCTGATGGCCTCCTCCTTTGTGGGATGGGGGTTGATCGTGGGCTTGGGTTGGCCTTTCTGGCTGGCCGTCCTGGGCACTGTGGTGCTGGCAAGCGCGCTAAGCTGGCTGCTCGATGCCCGGGTCATGCGCCTGATTGTGGGACAACCGCAGTTTGCGGGCGTGATGCTGACCATCGCCATCGCGTTCATGTTGCGTGGCTTGGTCAGCATGTTCTTTGGCCCTGATTCCCGCACCTTTCCCACCCCCTGGACCGGACAAAAAACACAGGTGGGCACCCTGGTCATCAATGACCTGAGCCTGGTCATTGTGGGTGCATCGCTGGTCATCACTCTGCTGCTGTTTTGGTTTCTCAAAAAAACGCAGTTGGGAACCTCCATTCAAGCGGCTTCGCAAAATCAGCTGGCGGCTTATCTGAGCGGCATCCGCGTCAAGCGCATCACCTCCATGGTGTGGGGTATTTCTGGCGGTATTGCCGCCATTTGCGGCTTGTTACTGGCCCCGATTGCCCTGGTAGACATCGGCCTGTGGATCGTTGTGCTGAAGGCTTTGGCCGCACTCGTTCTTGGCGGTTTCGGCAGCGTTCCTGGTGCCATTCTGGGCGGCCTGCTGCTGGGTGTCATCGAGCAGTTCTCAGGGGTCTACCTGCCGGATGGCTTTAAAGATGCCATGGCCTACCTGGTGTTGATTGGTGTACTTATTTTGTGGCCGCACGGCCTGTTGGGTGAAGCCCACGGGCGACGGGTTTGAAAGCCGAATTGCAGCATGAAATTTAACTACGACACCAGCTACCGCGACGGACACGCCCTGCTGCGCTACGCCCCAGGCAAGGTGGCTTATGGCCTGCTGTTGATAGCGCTTTGCCTGGCCCCCTGGGTAGTACCCAAATTTGTTGTGGGTGAGCTCACCTACGTCTTCATCATGTGCATTGCCAGTTTGGGGCTCATGGTTCTGGTGGGTTACACCGGTCAGGTGTCGTTGGGGCACTCGGCTTTCATTGCCATTGGCGCCTATGCGCATGGCTGGTTTATAGGCCACGATGTGCCTTTCATGTTGTCACTGGTTTTGACTGCGGGCTTGGCGGGTCTGGTGGGGCTGGTCATTGGGCTGCCCGCCATCCGGGTCTCAGGCCTGTACCTGGCCATGGTGACACTGGCCTTCGCGATACTGACGGAGCATGTCATTGGCCGTTGGAAAAGTGTCACGGGCGGATTCAATGGCATGACCGTCAACAGCCCTGTCATCGGGGGCGTAGATTTCTCCAAATTGCAATCGTTCTACTACCTCTGCCTGGTGATGCTGGTGTTGGTGGTGTTAGGGCTGGTGAACCTGATGCGGGCCAAGACCGGACGCGCCTTCATGGGCATCCGAGACTCCGAGGCGGCAGCCTACAGCCTGGGCATCTGGGTGGCTGGTTACAAGGTGCTGGCGTTTGTGGTGTCGGCCATGATTACCGGACTGGGGGGCGCATTGCTGGCGCACCACGTGGGCTTTCTGACGCCCGAGGGCTTTGGCCTAATTCTCTCACTGGAGTTGGTGCTGATGGTCACCATTGGTGGGCTGGGCTCTGTCCGTGGGGCTATTCTGGGTGCTGTTCTGATCAGCATGTTGCCCACCTTCATCTCCCGCATCAAACCCTTCTTGCCTGATCAAATTTCCAAGCAATTTGGCTTGGAAATTTTTGTATTTGGGCTGGTATTGGCCGTGTTTGTTCTGTTTGAACCCAAAGGGCTGAATGGCCGCTGGATCAAGTTCAGAACATTTATTGAAACCTTCCCCCTCTATCGTCGGGACATGTTCAAGCGCGGCAAGAGCTACATGAAATCGGAGCGCTACAAATGAGCGTTTTTTCGGTCTCCAACCTGTCGCTTCGCTTTGGTGGCGTGCAGGCCATTGGCGATGTGAGTTTCTCCGTCAATCAGGGCGAGGTGTTTGCCATCATCGGCCCCAACGGCGCTGGCAAAACCTCGGTACTCAACGTCATTACCCGCGTGTTTGACCCTACCGCCGGCCAAGTCACATTTGAAGGCCAGGACATCACTGGCTTGTCGCGACACAAAGTGGTTCACCAAGGCATTGCGCGCACTTTTCAGAACATTGAACTGTTTGAAGGCGCTACCGTGCTAGATAACTTGTTGCTGGGTCGGCACCGGTTTGACCACGGCAGTTTTGCCAGCCAATGGCTCTGGACGCCCAAGGTCAGGGCCGCTGAAGAGGCCTCACGCGCGCATGTTGAAGATGTGATCGAGTTGCTCGACTTGATGCCCTACCGCAACAGCCCCGTGGCCGGCCTACCCTACGGGGTACGCAAGGTCGTAGAACTGGCCCGGGCCCTTTCCACTCAACCGCGCCTGTTGCTCCTGGACGAGCCGGCCTCAGGCCTCAATCCTGAAGAAACCCGAGAACTCGCTTTCTGGATTGAAGACATCCAGAAAGACCTGGGCATGACCGTGATCATGGTCGAGCACGACATGTCCCTCGTCTCTGAAACGGCTGACCGCGTGTTGTGCATGAACATGGGGCAGGTGCTGGCACTTGGAACCCCCAAGGAAGTGCAAAGCGATCCAGCCGTTATTGCCGCCTACCTTGGAGGCTGAAGTCATGTTGCCCGACGCCCCCCTTCTTTCTGTCAAAAACCTAGAAACCTGGTATGGCCCGGTCAATGCCATCAAGGGCGTTAACCTGGATGTGCACGCCGGCAAGATCGTGGCCGTTCTCGGTGCGAACGGTGCCGGCAAAACAACCCTGCTCAACACCATCGCAGGCGTTATAGACCCCTTCAAGGGCAGTGTTGAACTCAGTGGTAAAAACATCCATGGCCTAGACCCTGACCAGGTCGCACGCGGCGGCGTGGTTTTGGTGCCCGAGGGGCGGCAGGTGTTCCCTTTTTTATCGGTGCGCGAAAACCTGATGATGGGCGCCTTTGCCCGCGCGAACCCGCAAGATTTACAGGCTGACCTGGATCGCATCTTCAGCTGGTTCCCCAGGTTACTGGAGCGCGAAAACCAGCATGGGGGGCTGCTCTCCGGTGGCGAACAACAAATGCTGGCTATCGGACGCGCCCTCATGGCCCGCCCCACCGTCTTGCTGCTGGATGAACCCTCGCTTGGGCTGTCGCCCTTGCTGACACGCGAGATTTTTTCAATCATCAAACGCATCAACAGCGAGCTGAAAACTTCCATTCTGTTGGTAGAGCAAAACGCGGCAATTGCCCTGGCCACTGCCGACCAGGGTTACATCATGGAGCTGGGTCGTATCGTGGCGGCCGGACCGTGCGCTGAGCTGATGGCCAAAGAAGATGTGAAAGATTTCTACCTTGGCGGCGCCCACAGTGAGACCCGCCAGGACGGACAAAAACAGCGCTGGAAACGGCGCAAGACCTGGAGATAGATACTGTCATGACGGCTGCCTCTGAGAGCTCAACCTTATGCGACACGCCACAAAAGCTGTTTCGCCAGCGTTGCCGTGACTGGGCCAGTCAACCTGCGCTTCGGCACAAGAAAAAAGGTATCTGGACCACCACCACCTGGGGCCACTACTTTGAGCATGCCCGCCATCTGGGGCTGGCCCTTGCAGCGCTTGGCGTACAACGTGGCGAGTGCATTGGCGTTTTGTCTGAGAACCGCCCCGAATGGCTCTTTGCAGATTTGGGCGCACAGTGCATGGGCATGCTGTGCACCGGCATCTACCCCACCTCTTCACCCGAGCAAGTTAAATACATTCTTCAAGATGCCAGGGTCCGCGTGCTGTTCGTTGAAAACCAGGAGCAATACGACAAAGTACTGGCGGTTCGCGATGACTGCCCCACGCTGCAACATATCGTCATCACAGACCTGAAGGGACTGCGTGGTTTGGCTGACCCGATGTCCATGGATTTTTCCGCTTGCCTCGCCCTGGGCCAGGCCCGGGGGCTGCAACATGCCAGCGATTTCGACCACGCCATCGACCGCAGTCAGCCAACCGACATTGCATTTTTGGTTTACACCTCCGGCACCACGGGCGCCCCCAAAGGGGCCATGATTGCCAACAGCAACCTCATGTTCCAGATTGAAAGCGTGCACCATTACCTCAAGTTGCAGGCCCTGGACCGCACCCTGTCGTTTTTGCCCTTGTGCCATATTGCCGAGCGCATGAGCACCACGTACAACCCGCTGGCCCTGGGGCAGATCGTGCACTTTCCTGAGAATTCGGGCACCGTATTTAACGACATCAGAGAAGTCGCGCCCCACCTGATCTTCGGGCCGCCCCGATTTTGGGAAAAGATGTATTCACAGGTCACCCTGTACATGCAGGATGCGCTGCCAATAGCACGCAGTGTCTACGCCAAAATATTAGCCGAAGGTGCACATATTGCCAAAGCCCGGCTTGAAGAAAAACCAGTGAGCGCCTGGCGCAGACAGCGCTATGCCATAGGGCAAAAATTGGTGTTGACCAACCTGCGCAGTTTTCTTGGCCTGCAAAACATCAAGACGGCCATGACGGGCGCCGCGCCAGTTCCGCCTGAGCTACTGCGCTGGTACATGGCCATTGGCATTGACCTGCTGGAAGCGTTTGGCATGACCGAGACCTGCGGTTTCTGCACCTCCATGCCAGAGAACAGAATTCGCATTGGCACAGCAGGTGTGCGCGCACCGGGCACCGAGGTGCGACTCGGCCCGCAGGATGAAGTGCTGGTGCGTGGACCAAATGTGTTTGCCGGCTATTGGCAGCTGCCTGAAAAAACCCGGGAGGCCATCGATAGCGATGGTTGGCTGCATACAGGCGACTGCGGCGAGATCGACGCCGATGGTTACCTGCGCATCAAGGACCGGCTCAAGGACATCATCATCACCTCAGGGGGCAAGAACATCACCCCGAGCAATATTGAAAACCACCTCAAGTTCAGCCCTTATGTGTCTGATGCAGTAGTCATTGGAGAGGGGCGCCACTACCTGACATGCCTGGTTATGCTCGACCAGGACAACGTCGCCAAGTTCGCACAAGATCACCAGGTGCCCTACACCGACTATGCCAGCATGACGCATGCCCCCGAGATCATTGCCTTGGTGCAAGCCGAAGTTGAACAAGTCAACCGCCGTCTTGCACGTGTGGAGCAAATCAAGGATTTCAGAATAATTTCGCAGCTGTTGTCTGCCGACGATGAAGAGTTGACCCCCACCATGAAGCTCAAACGCCAAGTGGTGGCGGTCAAGTATTCGCCTCTGATTGATGCCATGTATGGAGCCCATGGCACATCAGTCTAGTCAATTTCTATGCCATTTTTTTGTGTGCTAACTCAAACCCCAAGGAGACCCCCGATGAAGCGTCTGTTCAATTTTTTACCTGCCAGCTTGCTGGCTTTGACCATGGCCTCAACGGCCCTGGCCGCTGGCATATCCGACAAAGAAATTGTGCTTGGCACGCACATGGACTTGTCAGGTCCGGTTGCAGCGGGCATGCCCCATTTGCGCAACGGCATGCAGATGCGCATTGACGAAGCCAACGAGGCCGGCGGCATCAATGGCCGCAAAATTCGAATCGTGGTTGAAGACAACGGCAGCCAGCCACAACTGGCGGTTCGCGCCGTAGACAAGCTAATCCGCAGTGACGAGGTGTTTGCGATCGTCAACCCCTTTGGCTCCGGACCGAATGCGGCAACCGTCAAGAAAGCGGTTGATGCGGGCGTTTTGTATTTCTCGCCCTGGGCCGCCTCCTCGGTGCTGCAGCAACTGTCTGGCAACAGCCCATTGCTCTTCACAACCACACCCAACTACCACACCAGCATGCACAAAGCCGTGGACTGGATGATCAAAAAACATAGCGCCAAAAAAGTGGGTTACATCTACCAGGAAGGCCCCTTGGGCGACCTGATGGGCGTAGGCGTCAAGTCGGCCATGCAAGCCAATGGTTTGACCCTGGCTGCAGAGGCCGGCTACAAAGTGGCCGATATTGACTTCTCGTCGCAAGTGGCGCGCATGAAAGCAGCCGGTACCGACCTGATCGTGATTGCCACCGTCACCCGTGAAACGGTTGGCATCATGTCTGAAGTTAAAAAATTGGGCTGGAAAGAAGTGAAGGTATTGACCGGCAACCCAGGGCGCACCGGCATCGTGCTTCAACTCGGCAAAGAATCGGTGGAGGGCCTCTACGGCGTGGGCGTGTGGAAGGCTGGCACCGATGCACCTGAAGTCAAAGGCTGGAAAGACAGCTTCAAGAAGCGCTTCAACAATATGGAGCCCGATGAAAACGCCTTGCTGTCCTACGCCTATACCGATTGGTTCATCAAAGGCTTGACCAATGCCGGGCGCGACCTCACCACAGACAAAGCCGTTAAAGCCTTGCAATCCATGAGCTACGACGACAAGGGCCTGGTCATGTTTGGACCCAAAAGCTTCAAGGCCAACCATATCGATCCTGAGCATGTTCGGGTTGACCAGGCTGTGGCCGGTCGTTGGGTACCCCTCAGCGAAATCATGAAGTGATAACCACATGCGAAGCTTGCAGATTGGCCACTTATGAACACTTCAACCTTTGACCCGGCCCGCCTCGGCCCCCCTGCTGGGGCCAGGGTGGCTGTGGTGGGTGGGTGTGGAGGAATGGGCCGACTGCTGGTGAAAGCCTTGCTAGAGACGGGCGTCAAGGTTGCCGTGCTTGACTTACCCGCCTCCCTTGAACAAAACCCGCCACCCCCTGACGTGCTGGCGCTGGCCATGGACGGCAGCGACGAGGCCAGCGTTGAGGCGGCATTTTCTGCCTTGCGCGCACAGGGCTGGAACGCCTTGGATGGCTTCGTCAATTTGGCGGGTTTTTTCAAGGCATGGCAGCCTATTTCTGAATTACCGGTGGCCCTGTTTGATGAAATCATCGCCGGCAATTTGCGTTGCAATTTTTTGTGTGCCCGTGCGGCCCTGCCCCTGTTGCACCAGTCGGGCAACGGCTCCTTGGTGAATGTGGCCTCCACCATGGCGGTTGACGTTGTCAAGGGCTACGCCCATTACGGCGCTGCAAAAGCCGGCATTGTGGCGCTCACCAAAGGCATGGCCAGAGAAAATGCGCCCCGCGTGCGGGTGAATGCCTTGGCGCCAGGGCTTACCAACACGGCATTTCTCACGGGTGGCACAGGCCGCGAACAGGTCTTTGAAAAACTTGACGAAGACAAATACGGCAAACGTGTCCCCATGAAACGCATGGCGCAGCCCCAGGACATGACGGGCCCCATCCTGTTTCTTCTTGGTCAGGCCTCTGCATTTGTCAATGGTGAAATGCTCATTGCTGACGGCGGCGTCTACACCCAGTGAAGGAACTGCAAACATGACCGGCGCCCTCCCCCTGAAGCCGCCTTTCACCGTCCCGGCAACGGTCAGCAGCTTCATTCAGGGCCGGTTCATTCAACCCGCATCGGCCCACCCAATAGTGGTGGTCAACCCGGCGACCGAGTTACCCATCAGTCTGCTGCACGAAGCTGACGCGGCAGAGGTGGACCAGGCCGTGCGTTCGGCACGTGCCAGCTTCGAATCTGGCGTGTGGTCACGCCTCTCCACCGACAAACGCCAATCCTTCCTGTTGCGGGTGCGCGACCTGATACTGCAGCATGCCGATGAGCTGGCCTATCTTGAATGTTGCAACACCGGCATACCGCTGAGCCAGTTGCGCAGGTTGCATATTCCTGGCGCCGCCAACCACTTTCAGTTTTACGCAGAACTGGCCAACCAACTCAAAGGCGAGTTGCATCAGCACAAAAGCAGCTACCAGTTACTGGTATCACGAGAGCCCGTGGGCGTTGCCGCGCTAATTTCTCCCTGGAATGGCCCTGTGAACATGTCCTGTGCCAAGCTGGCAGCCGCCCTGGCCTTTGGCAACAGTTGCGTACTCAAACCGTCTGAATACACCCCCCTGGCGTTCACCAAGCTGATGGATATTTTTCGCGAAGCTGGTCTACCGGATGGGGTGGTAAACATGGTCAATGGCCGGGGGCCGGTGACGGGCTCAGCCCTGGTGGAGCACCCCCAGGTGGATCTTGTGTCCTTCACTGGGGGCAGCAGCAGTGGCCCGCTGGTGAATGCCAGCGCCGCACGCGGCCTTAAGCGCACCACCATGGAACTCGGCGGCAAATCTGCCAGCATCGTGCTTGAAAGCGCCAACCTCGAGGTCGCCCTGGATGGCGCTTTGGCCGGTAACTTCATGACCAACGGGCAGCAGTGCCTGGCTGGTTCGCGCATTCTGGTGCAGCGATCGGTGGCCCGCGAATTTCGAGAAAAATTTGTTGCACGCGCGCGTGCCATACGCATCGGCGACCCGCTGGACCCCAAAACCGAACTGGGTCCGCTGGCCTATCAAGCCCACATGCAAAAGGTATTGAGCTACGTCGACGTAGCACGCGCCGATGGCGCCACCCTGCTCACAGGCGGCCAGCGTGCGGCCCATATGACGCGGGGCTGGTACGTGGAGCCCACCGTGGTGCAGGCGACCTCTAACCTGGCGCGTATTTGCCAGGAAGAGGTATTTGGTCCCTTTGCCACCCTGCTGGAGTTCGACACCTTGTCTGACGCCTTGGAAATAGCCAACCAGTCTCAATTCGGTCTGGTGGCCTACCTGTGGAGCAATGACATGGCCGCCGTCATGCATGCCACCCGCGAACTCAGAGCCGGTACGGTTTGGGTCAACACCACTTTGGTGGGTGACCCCCGGGCACCGTTTGGCGGCGTCAAACAATCCGGTACCGGGCGCGAAGGTGGGGTGGGTTCGGTTGAGTTTTATACCGAGCTCAAGTCTGTCGTCATTCCCAATGGTGCGGCACCTATTCCTAGACTGGGTGTCCACTGAGGCCGCGGCCTGGCTCCCCAAGGTGCGCCACCCAGAGGGGCTGCTTGTACACTTTCCTCCTATGAATTTTTGTACTTATGCCTGAGCGCTCTTCGGACTCTACCGAAGACCTCTACCTCGGTCGTGCGCTGCGGCAGGGGTACCTTATGGCGGCCATTGACCAGATTAGCGAGCCCTGGTCCAACTCCATCATCCGCGCGGCTTTTCTGGGCATTCGTCAATTTGAAGCGTTCCAGCAGGCGCTGAGTATTCCGCGCCAGACCCTGAGCCTTCGTCTGGCCTATCTGGTCAAAATTGGCTTGTTGCACAAGCAACCCTATCAGTCCCAACCCGTACGCCATGAATACCGGTTGACCCAAAATGGAAAAAAACTTCACGAGAACGTTCTCGCCAGTTGGTCATGGGACCGACGCTGGGGCGACCCTGGAAAGAGCATTCCCCGCCAGCTGGTGCATAGTGTTTGTCTTCATGAATTCAAACCGCTGTTGGTGTGCGAGCACTGTTCAGAAAGTCTGACCCTGCGCAACGTCAACGCGCAATTAACCTACCAGGCCCCGCCCAGCATGGCGCGCTCCGTTCGCAACCACCGCTGGCGCGTTGCCAGTGCTGAAGCATCGGGTCAATCACAGCGCGATATTCTGGCCGTCATTGATGACCGGTGGTCGGTGCTTTTGATCGCGGCCGTGGCATTGGGTTTTCACCGGCATGACCAATTTCTTCAGGTTCTGGACATCAGCAGCGCCGTGCTGGCGCAGCGTCTCAAACGCTTGGGCCAACTTAAGTTGCTGAAAAAAACCCCAGACCCACAGGATGCGCGCCGATCCTTGTACCGCTTGACCCAAATTGGCGAAGACCTTTTTCCGTATCTGTTAACCATCACGGCCTGGGCTAGAACACGGCAACCTGGCGCAGACACCCTCAATTGGCAACACAAGTCCTGCAAAAAATTGGTGAGCGGCCGTATGGTCTGCAGCCATTGTTCACAAGCTGTACTCCCGCATGAGGTGATTCGCCCTGACCGGGTTTAAAGCCAGCCTGCCGTTGAACTTTTCTTCGCCGGGCGGATAGCTTCTCCGCTTGCGCCAGCCGGCAGCCAGCAGCGCGTTGGCGTCATGCAAACCTGACGCTTTCTCGCACCAACTCTGCCTCGCAATGACCACAGTGCCAGCGCGCTTCCAAAGTGTGCTGGCACAGCAGGTGTTGCACCGCGAAAGCTGGCGTGCCTGGCCAATACCAGCGGTTGCCCCAGCGAACCAACTCCAGCGTCACCGGGTAGAGCGCAATGCCCGCCTGGGTTAACCGGTACTCCAGGCGCGCGCCGGCATACGCTCGGCTGCTGAGAATGCCCAGTTTCTGCAACTCGGCCAATCGCGCGCTGAGTTGCGCCGGGCCAATGCCCAGTGCCTGCTCGAAGCCAGAAAAGGTGCGTACTGCTCGAAACGCAGCGGCTACCACCGCACTGTTCCAGCGGTCGCCTATAACCCGCACCAAGCGCTGCGCCTGCAAGGTGCTCGTGCTGTGCAGCGCGTCCTGGCGGTCGCGACGAAAAGCCGAAGTGATGACCAATGGGACGGCTGACGTTAAGGCGGGTGCTGCAGGTGCGGCTGCCGTTTCAAAGGGCAGCACCACTTGATGACAATGCAGGCATTTGAACTGGGGCTGCATGGTGTGTCCGCAAGCCGTGTGCACCACTTGCCTTCGTGGCACATCGGGTGCCCAGGTGTCTTGATCCTGACCCGTGCCCCAATCGGTTTCCCACACCCACATCGCGAGGAACATGGGCCACAAATCAAGGCCGCGTTCGGTTAATCGGTACGCCGGGTGGCCGCCCTCCCGGGTGTCGCGCAGCAGCACCTCGTGCGCAACCAACTTGTTCAGCCGGTCGGTCAGCACGGCGCGCGACACGCCAAACTCCTTGATGAAGTCGCCATACCGGCGCTTGCCTCTGAACACGGTGCGCAGAATGCGCAAGGTCCAGGCATCACCTATCACGGCAATGCTGCGTTGCGCGGCGCTTTGACCCTGGGCCGTCTGGCTTTCAAGGTCAGCATCCGAGGGGCTTGCAGGAGGAGAGTTAGAACCCATAGCATGGAAGATTTAGTGTGTCAACGATAGTTTACCCCGGGGATATTCAGGATCCAGCTGCTGGTATTTTTGATAGACTGCCTCTACTTCAGTCTGTTAAAGATAGCTCACCATGTCAAATACGGTCATTATTGAAGCCTTGCGCACCCCTAGGGGCGCCGCCAAAGAAACCGGCGCTTTGCACGGCGTCACCCCCATGGAACTGCTGGCCGGTGTGCTGCGTGCGCTGCAACAGCGTACCGGGGTGGACACCGAGCAAGTGGCCGATGGGGTGTTTGGCTGTGTCACCCAAGTGGGTGAACAAGGCGGCAACATTGGCAAGTCCGCCACTTTGTTGGCCGGATGGAGCCCTTATCTGAGCGCGGTCACCATCAACCGTTATTGCGCCTCGGGCCTGAGCGCGGTGAACTGGGCCGCGCAGCAGGCGCAAAACGCCAACATGCTGGCCGTGGCCGGCGGGGTGGAGATGATGTCTCGCGTTCCCATGTTTGGCGACAAGGTGCCCTACTACACCGACCGCGCCTTGGGCGGCCAAATTGGCTTTGTGCCGCCGCCCTGGTCGTCTGACTTGGTGGCCACGCGCCACGGCTTCAGCCGGGAAGACTGCGACGGCTACGCTGCGTTGTCACAGGCGCGTGCGCTGGCGGCCCGCAGCCGGGGGTTGGCCCGCTCCATGGTGCCGGTGCTAGGCGCCCAAGGCCAAGTACTACTGGACCACGACGAAAACATTCGCGAAGCCAACACACTGGAGAAGTTGTCCACCTTGCGCACGGTGTACGAGGCTGGCGCCAATGGCCTGGACGACTGGGGTCTG
>JBIKZP010000111.1:0-6744 GCA_044354655.1 Rhodoferax sp.
TTTGTGCTGTCGCAATGGGGCCAGCGCCCTACGTGCAGTCCGCACCACACCGCCAGTGCCGTGGCCTTGGTGGGCGGCGGCTCACCGCCGCGACCGGGAGAAATATCCCTGGCGCACCATGGCGTGCTGTTTCTTGATGAGCTGCCTGAATTTCCGCGCGCGGCGCTGGAGGCGCTGCGTGAGCCGCTGGAGACGGGCGCCATCACGATTTCGCGGGCGGCGCGTCGGGCCGAGTTTCCGGCGCGCTTTCAGCTCATAGCCGCCATGAACCCGTGCCCCTGCGGCTACCTGGGTTCGCAACAAAAAACCTGCCGTTGCACGCCCGACCAGGTAGCGCGTTACCAGGGCAAGCTGAGCGGCCCGCTACTGGACCGCATTGATTTGCACATGGAAGTGCCCAGCCTGTTGCCGGCGGATTTGCTGCAAGCGCCACCGGGGGAGTCGACCGCTGACATACGCGCGCGCTGCACGGCCGCCCGTGCGCGGGCCATGGCCCGCCAGGACAAGGCCAACCAGGCCTTGCAAGGCCAGGAGATAGACGCCCATGTGTTGCTGGTGCCTGAAGCGGTTAAATTTTTGCAGGTGGCCGCCACCCGTCTGGGCTGGTCAGCGCGCAGCACCCACCGCGCGCTGAAAGTGGCCCGCACCATAGCTGACCTAGCCGGTGCTCGGGACACCGAACTGGCGCATGTTGCCGAGGCCATGCAGTACCGACGTGCTTTGCATGCTCCGGGGGCTTAAGCCCGGGTGTTGAGCACAGGCTAAGGGTTCAACGGGTGGCCACGCGGCCATAAAAACCCTGTTGCTCCTGAGGCGTGAACACCACGCCTGGCGTTTCAAAGTACGAAAACACCGCAATCATGCGGGCCACCGCGCCCTCTACTTTGGTGACACGGTGCGCCGTGTTCTTGCCGCGAAAGACGTTGAGCGTGCCGGCCTGCAGATTCATGCGTTGCAGCAGCGGGTCTTGCCCGGTGAGCAGCTTGGCCACACCCGCGTAGTTGGGATCGGTGGGGGAGCGCAGGTCGGTGCGGTATTCAAAATCACCGCCGCCCAGCGGGGCCTGGAGCAGGAGCGTGGTGGTGAATTCGGAGCGGTCAAAGTGCCAGTTCAGGGTTTCGCCCGCGCGGTAGCTCATGACGTTGACGCGCGCCAGCGGGTCTGCCATGGTGAAAAGCGAGGGCTTCTCCATGGCCGCGGCCAAAAACCGCACCAAGGGCGGGTAGGCGTACACCTGGGTGACCAGGCTGTGCGGTATCTGGTCGGCACAGACCGTGCGGTTGGCGGTTTCTACCTGGTGCAGTGCCGGGTGATCGGGCGCCAGCCCGGCGATGCTGGGCTGGAAGTAAATGTTGTGCAGCCGCTTGTGTTCAAACGATGCCGTCTCCATCACCGGGGCAATCTCGGCCATGGCTTGCTCAGCCACGCCGGGGCGTAAAAAGCCCTCCAGATTGAACATGCCGTGGGCCGCCAGGTCGGCGCGCGCACGGGCCACCAGCGCTGTCCATTCCGGGCTACCTTCCTGGTCCAACGGGTAGCGTTCCAGGTCGATGAGTTGGTTCATTCACAATCTCCATTGTTGTGCTCACTTTATGGGCTGACTTCGTGGCTTAGTCCTGGGCTGCTACGAGACCCGGGCTTTCCGCCTTCCACCACTGTAATTCATATGACCTTAGCCCCTGCTTTGCGACACGACCGGCGACTGGTGGCGTGGTTGTCGCTGTCACAACTGATTAGTTGGGGCAGCATTTTTTACCTGTTTTCGCTGCTGATGGAGCCGGTGGAGCGCGAGCTGGGCCTGAGCCGCTCGGAGTCGTCGCTGGCCTTTAGCCTCGCCTTGCTGGTGGAGGGCTTGATGGCCTACCCGGTGGGGCGCTGGATAGACCGCGGCCATGAACGGGTGGTGATGTGCGCGGGTTCTGTGTTGGCCGGGCTGTGTCTGGCGCTGCTGGGCAGTGTGACCAGCGCGTGGGGCTTTTATGCCATTTGGGCTGGGTTGGGGGTGGCCATGGCGGCCATTCTGTACACGCCGGTATTTGCCGTGCTGACGCGCCGCTTTGCGCAGGACTTTCGCCGCGCCATCATCACCATGACTTTTTTGGGTGGCCTGGCCAGCACGGTGTTCATTCCGCTGATTGCCTGGTTGATGGCCCACCTGGGGTGGCGTCAAAGCGTGCTGGTGCTGGCGGCACTGCAATGGGCGGTGTGCCTGCCACTGCATGCACTGACCTTGCGCGGGGCGCCCGCTCAACCGGTTCGCCAAATCACAGAGGGCGCTGAAGGTTCTGCC
Organism: Rhodoferax sp.; assembly: GCA_044354655.1. Lineage (GTDB taxonomy): Bacteria > Pseudomonadota > Gammaproteobacteria > Burkholderiales > Burkholderiaceae_C > Rhodoferax. Next base: position 2,291 of record JBIKZP010000111.1, read on the forward strand.
CCCAAGCCAGGGTTTACGCAGCATCTCTTCAGCCCGGCGTTTGGGTTAATTGGCCTTTTTGTGGTGTTGAGCATGGCCGTCACCGTGGCGCTACCCGCGCATATGGTGAGCTTGTTGCGCGAGAACGGCCTGAGCGAGGCCTGGGTGATTGCGATCCCCGCCAGCATGGGTGTGATTCAGGTGCTGGGGCGCCTGCTGATGTATTTCTTTGAGCACCACTTTGACATGCATCTGGCCAATCGCCTTATACCCAGCCTGATTCCGGTCGGTCTGGTGGCGCTGCTGCTGGTGCCGCTGGCGCCTTTGGCGGGTGCCGTGCACACCGTGTTGCTCGTGGGCTTTGTACTGCTGTACGGCATGGGTAACGGCATGCTGACCATCGTCAAAGGCACGGCTATTGCACAGTACGTGAGCCGTGAGCACATGCCCCGTTTGAGCGGTGCACTGGGCTTGCCGCAAGCGCTGGCCCGGGCCGCCTCGCCCTGGCTGTTGGGGGTCATGTGGACGCCGCAAGTCGGCTATACCTATGGCTTGTGGCTGTTGCTGGGCTTGAGCGCGGGCGGCGTGAGCGCCCTGGTGTTGGCGCAAAGGCTGGCGAAACGCTAACGGCCGCCGCTCGGGTTCGCCGCCCGAGCGCAGCGAAGCGCTCCGCCCATGTGCCACCCGCCCGCCCATCTGCCCGAGTGGGACAATGCGACCCTGGCAAGGCCTCCGATCAGGGGTCTTGCGTATGCAGCCCCTTCATAGATAGCGTCTACTTTGTCCATTCATCACATTCTTCAAGAAGTATTCGGGTACGGCGCCTTCCGTGGGCCGCAGCAAGACATCATTGAGCACGTGGTGGGCGGGGGCGATGCTTTGGTGTTGATGCCCACGGGCGGCGGCAAGTCGCTGTGCTATCAAATTCCGGCTATTGCGCGCCAGCGCGCTGGGCAGGGCATTACCGTAGTGATTTCCCCGCTGATTGCCCTGATGCACGACCAGGTGGGTGCTTTGCATGAGGCCGGTGTCAGCGCCGCTTTTTTGAATTCCACCTTGTCGGGCGAAGAAGCCTCGCAAGTGGAGCGCCGCTTGCTGCGCGGAGAAATAACCCTGCTGTATGCGGCGCCCGAGCGCGTCACGACCCCACGTTTCTTAGCGCAGCTTGACTCGCTGCAAGAGCGCGGTGCCCTGAGCCTGTTTGCCATTGACGAGGCACATTGCGTGAGCCAGTGGGGCCACGACTTCCGGCCCGAGTACCGGGCGCTAACGGTGCTGCACGAGCGCTACGCCAGTGTGCCGCGTATTGCCCTCACCGCCACCGCCGATGCGCTCACGCGCGAAGACATTGTGGAGCGTTTGCAATTGCAAAATGCGCGCCAGTTTGTCAGCAGCTTTGATCGGCCCAACATCAGCTACACCATTGTTGAAAAGCGCGAGGCCACGCAACAGCTGCTGCGCTTCATCATGAACGAGCACATGGGCGACGCCGGCATTGTCTATTGCCAGTCGCGTAAAAGGGTGGAAGACATTGCCAACACGCTGTGCGACGAAGGCATTGCCGCCTTGCCCTACCACGCCGGCCTGGAGCAGAAAGTTCGCCAAGCCAACCAGGACCAGTTTCTGCGCAGCGAGGGCATTGTGATGGTGGCCACCATCGCTTTTGGCATGGGCATCAACAAGCCTGACGTGCGCTTTGTGGCGCACCTGGACATGCCCAAAAACATTGAAGGCTACTACCAGGAAACTGGGCGTGCCGGGCGTGACGGCGAACCCGCAGACGCCTGGATGTGTTACGGCCTGCAAGACGTGGTGAACCAGCGCCGCATGATCGACGAAAGCCCGGCGGGCGAAGAATTCAAACAAGGCCTGCGCGGCAAGCTCGACGCCCTGCTGGGCCTGAGCGAGGCCACCGACTGCCGGCGCGTGCGGCTGCTGGCCTACTTTGGCGAAGCCAGCCAGCCCTGCGGCAACTGCGACAACTGCCTGCGCCCACCGGCAGTGTGGGATGGCACCGACGCTGCGCGCAAACTGCTCAGCACCGTGTACCGGGTGCAACAAATGGGTGGCATCAGCTACGGTGCCGGGCACATCATGGATATTTTGCGCGGCAAGCCCACCGAGAAGGTGACCCAGCGCGGCCATGAAACCTTGAGCACCTTTGGCATTGGCGCTGATTTGTCGGAGTTGCAACTGCGCGGCGTGCTGCGCCAACTGATCGCCATTGGCGCGGTGGCGGTAGACGCCGAAGCCTTCAACACCTTGCAACTCACCGACGGCTCACGCGCAGTGCTCAAGGGCGAGGTGTCGGTGCAGTTGCGTGAATCGGTGTCCAGCCCGGGGGAGCGCAAGGCCAAACGCAGCGCGGTGGCGGCCGCCAAGGTGCCGGCATCGCTCGACGTGGACGGCCAGGAACGCTATGTGGCCCTGAAAGCCTGGCGCGCCGAAGTGGCCCGCGCGCACAACTTGCCGGCCTACGTGATTTTTCACGACGCCACCTTGGCCGCCATTGCCGAGCGCGCGCCGCAGTCGCTTGACGACTTGCAGGGCATCACCGGCATTGGTGCCAAAAAACTCGAAGCCTACGGGCAAGAGGTGTTGCGGGTGATGGTCAGCGTGTAACGTGTAACGTGTAACGCGCATCGAGCGCACAGCCGATGAGATCAAGGTCAGGTGTTTTGCTCAGGCGCGAGACGCTCAACGCTCCGCAATGTAGTGCGACATGTGCACACTTTCGCCGGGCACTAGAAAAGCGCGAATCTCGGCTTCTAGGGTTTGATCGGCCAGGGTGGCGCGGGCGCGCTGGTGCAGGTAGTCGGCCCAGGAGGTCACGATGAAGCGCTCTACATAACGCGACGGTTCCCCCAGGTCTTTGTAGACGCGCCAGAAGGTGGCGCCGTCGCGTCGGCGGGGCGCTTTCATCAGGCTGATGGTGTCGAGAAAATCGCGGTCTTCTCCTGGGAGGATGCGGTAACCCAACTCAACGGCCACCGGACCAGCTTCGGGGCTGGGTTCAGCCTCTACAAACAGTTCGTCCCACGGCGTACCTTGCGTTACCTCGTGGGCCTCACCCACCCGCAGAGGAAACGGGCGTACCAGCAACACACCGGCGGCCATCAAGATGGCCGCGAGCGTCAGCGCGGCGGTGAGTCCGGCAATGTCGGACAGCGCGCCCCACAGTGCCGAGCCAAAGGCATAGGCGCCCAGCGACGCCACAATGTGCAATGCCACGGCCCGCGAGCGCACCCAAGGCGGTGCACTGGCCTGCGTGGCGGTGTTGAAGGTGGACATGGCCGCCATCCAGGCCGCGCCGCCCAGCACCATGGCACCATACATCAGCAGCGGCACGCGCACCCAGGCTGCCACCGCCATCACGGCGGCAAACGCCAGGCAACTCACGGCCACGATCAGGTCCAGCCCAAAGCGCGCACGCAGGCGGCCAATCACCAGCCCGGCCACGACCCCGCCGGTACCCAGGCAACCCATAAGCAGTCCAAATCCTTGCGCGCCGGTATCCAATTGGCGCTGTGCAATCACCGGCAATAAAGCCCATAGCGCTGAACCGGCGGCGCTGTAGGCCATCACCCGCACCAGCTGCGCCAGGATGATGCGCGAGTGCCAGGCAAACCGCAGCCCGCTGAGGGTGCCGCCCCACAAGCGCTCGGCCGGCAGGCGCGACGGCGGGTGCGCGCGCGGGGGCCAGCGGCGGATCGACTCCCACATCACCAGCGTCGTGAATACGGTGACCGAAAACACCAGGCCTGCGCCTAGATAGGCAAACAGCAGGCCCGCCAACGACGGGCCAATGGCGCGCGCCACGTTGTAGGCAATGCTGATGGCGGTGATGGCCTGCGGCCACTCGTCGCGTGGCACCGGATCTATGACGGAGGAGTTCCAGGCCGGCGTGAGCACCGCCGTGCAGCAGCCACAGACAAACACCAGGAACAGCACCGAGGCCGGTCCGCCCCAGCCGCCCAGCACCAGCAAGGCCAACAAGCCGCAGGCAGCCATTTGCGCGATGAGCGCGCCAGAAATCAGGCGCCGGCGGTCGGTGGTGTCGGCCAGCACGCCCGCCGGCAGGGCGAGTAAAAACATGGGCAGGAACACGGCGGTTTGCACCAGCGCAGCCAGAAAAGACGAGCCGGTGAGTTCCACCATGAGCCAGGCCGCCGCCATGGTCTGCATGCCGCTGCCCACAAAATACACCGCCCCGCAAAGCCATAAGCCGCGAAAGGCTTGTTGGCGCAAAGGACTCCAGAGGGACGGGGCGGCTGACATGGGGCCATTATTCCCCAGTCAGCTGAGCGTGCGCTTACCCTGCTAACGCGGGGAACAGTTTCACCAGCCCGTCGGACATCACCTCTACCGACAGCGCGGCCAATATCAGGCCCATCAGGCGCGTCATGACGTTGATGCCGGTTTTGCCAAGCACGCGGGCAATCGGCTCGGCCAGTGAAAAGCACAGCGCGGTGGCC
>JBIKZP010000112.1:0-6724 GCA_044354655.1 Rhodoferax sp.
CCTCAATCTGAGAGGGCAATACATCGAACAAGTACCGCGCTTCTATGACTTCAAGCGCCTTGTTCATCATGGTGGCCGAGTCGACCGATATTTTTTGTCCCATGACCCAGTTGGGATGGGCACACGCCTGCTCAGGCGTCACCGTTTGCAGAGTGTGAGGTGCTCGCTCTCGGAATGGGCCGCCTGAGGCAGTCAAAATAATTTTACCGATCTGCGCAGCCCACGTTGCTGCATCGTCTGGCAAGGACTGAAAGATGGCCGAATGTTCGCTGTCAATAGGCAGTAGTTTGGCGCCGCCTTTTGCCACGGCCTGCATAAAGTAATCGCCCCCCACCACCAGCGCTTCCTTGTTAGCCAGCAGCAAGCGCTTGCCTGTCCTTGCGGCACCCAGGCAGGCATCCAGCCCAGCGGCACCTACGATGGCGGCCATGACACTATCGACCAACTCATGGGATGCGACGGTGGTGATGGCGGCAGCACCCCACAGCACGCGCGTTTTCAAACCAAGCGCCACACATTTTTGCTGCAGTTGAAGCCCATGGGGCTCACTGGCCATCACTGCAAATACAGGTTTGAAAGCCACACATTGCGCAAGCATCAGGTCGACCCGCGTGGATGCTGTCAGGGCAAAGATTTCAAAACGATGGGGGTGCCGTGCAATAACTTCAAGGGTACTGACACCAATTGAGCCGGTAGACCCGAGAATGGTGACGCGCTGACGCTCCGACTGGTCCAGGTTTTTCATCGGGGCTCTCAAATTGAGTAAAGCATCATTGCCAAAGGTAAGGTGGGGAGCAAGGCATCGACACGGTCCAGAACACCGCCATGACCAGGCAGCAAGCCGCTGCTGTCTTTAGCCCCAGCGCTGCGCTTGACCAGCGATTCAAATAAATCTCCCACCACGCTCATGGCGGTCAGGAACACCAAACTCAGCAATAAAAGCCCCTCGCCCTTCTGTGCCATGTGTGTGAAAAAGCTGGGCGCACCCAACTGCAAGGTCGCATCAAGCCACATCCAGGACGTGGCCAAAAGAACCACGGCCAAGAAGCCACCGCACACCCCCTCCCAAGTTTTTCCTGGACTGATGGAGGGCGCGAGTTTGCGCTTGAAAAAACGCCCGCCCAGTGCCCGGCCTGAAAAATAGGCCCCAATATCTGCAGCCCAAACCAAGGCCAGGATAGAGAGCAAAAAATTCACGCCAATGACCTTGGCTTGAGCCACTGCCAACCAAGTCATCACCAGGGCCAGCATACCGGCTGTCAAACGCAGAACACGGGCGTGAGTGGACCAAGCAGACACACCCGAATTCAGCACCCAGGCGCCTGCTAGCACCCAGGCCGAACCACCCAACACCCACACATGGAAAAGTGGTCTGACAACCAACCCCGCCCACCATGCACCAGCACAAGCTAACGCACAAGCACCACCCAAGGCTAGTGCGGCGATTTGACCCAGGCCATTCAAGCGCCCCCATTCCCAAGCTGCCGCGCTAATCATCAGCAATGTCAGTAATAACAACGGTTCTGGCAAGGGATAAAACAATGCTGGCAGAAAGAAAAGCAGCATGACCAAGGCAGTAATGACACGCTGCTTCAACATAGATCAGGTCTCCGTGGGAGGGCTTGCCTCCGATTGCAATTGAGCCGAGGTTTTACCAAACCGCCGTTCTCTTTGCTGGTAAGCGGATATCGCCTCTTCGAGTGCAGCCTGATCAAAATCGGGCCAGAGCTTATCGCTGAAAAAGAACTCCGAGTAGGCCGATTGCCATAATAAAAAATTGCTGATTCGTTGCTCACCGCCAGTACGAATCACCAAGTCAGGATCTGCCACATGCGCCAAGGCCATCGCCTTGTTCATCGAGTCTTCTGTCAACGGCAAGCCTTGAGATGCCAAGCGGGCCGCAGCCTGGGCAATATCCCAGCGGCCGCCGTAGTTAAAACAGATATTCAAGATAAATGATGAATTATCTTGCGTCGTGGATTCAGCTCGCGTAATGCCGGCCAGCACATTCACGGACAAGCCGGAGCGGTCACCCACAAAATGCAAGCGAACCCCATCAGCGTGGAGTTGGGGGACTTCTCGGCCCACCGCCATGGCCAGCAAGTCCATGAGTCCAGTCACCTCATCCGCGGGGCGGCTCCAGTTTTCAGAAGAGAAGGCAAACACCGTCAACACCTTAACACCACGCCGAGCGCAGGCCTTAACACAGCGCTTGAGTGAGTCAATGCCCTGCTTGTGACCCACAATGCGCGGTAAAAAACGCTTTGAGGCCCAGCGTCCATTGCCGTCCATCACGATGGCAATGTGGTGGGGAACAGTCGCTGGCATATTCACTGCAAGGTGGGGGGCAAAGAGCGCATGCCCTTCAAACCGCCATGATCTCCTGCTCTTTGGCGACCACGAGTCTGTCAATATCGATGATGTGGCGGTCTGTGACTTTTTGGATATCTGTCTCGGATCGCTTTTGATCATCCTCAGAAGCCAGTTTGTCTTTGACCGCTTTTTTAACCGCTTCGTTGGCATCGCGGCGCAAATTTCGCACTGCAATTTTGGCACTCTCACCTTCGCCGCGCACCACCTTGGTCAATTCCTTGCGCCGCTCTTCCGACATGGCCGGCATAGGCACACGAATCAAGTCGCCCATAGAGGAGGGATTCAAGCCGAGATCGCTGTCGCGAATAGCTTTCTCAATTTTCGAACCCATGCCTTTTTCCCAGGGCTGAACGCTGACCGTGCGGGAATCAATCAAGGACACATTCGCCACCTGCGTAATTGGCACCATGGAGCCGTAGTAGTCCACTTGCACTGAGTCCAGCATGGCCGGATTGGCGCGACCGGTGCGAATTTTTGTGAGGTTGTTCTTGAAGGCCGCGATGGATTGATCCATCTTGATTTCAACGGTTTGTTTGATTTCAGCAATCGTCATTACTTCTCCTCTCTCAACTGCGTGGGCAGTTTTTACAACAAGTCAAATTTTGGTCGATTCAAGCAAAGACCAAGGTACCTTCGTCTTCACCCATGACAACGCGTTTAAGCGCGCCATTTTTGAATATTGAGAATACTTTCACAGGCAACTTCTGATCGCGGCACAAGGCAAAGGCAGTGGCATCCATGATGCCCAGGTTTTGGGAAATGGCATCGTCAAATGAGATTTTGCTGTAACGCGTAGCCAGTGGGTCTTTCTTGGGGTCTGCGGTATAGACGCCATCCACCTTGGTGGCCTTGAGCACTATTTGCGCACCAATCTCTGCCCCACGCAAAGCGGCAGCTGTATCGGTCGTAAAAAACGGGTTGCCAGTGCCCGCAGCAAAGATGACAACTTTGCCCTCTTCAAGGTACTGCAAGGCCTTAGGTCTGACGTAGGGTTCAACCACCTGCTCAATGGCAATAGCCGACATGACACGCGCCACCAGACCAGCCTTGTTCATGGTGTCACCCAAGGCAAGGGCGTTCATGACTGTGGCCAGCATGCCCATGTAATCGGCCGTGGCCCGGTCCATACCCACTGAGCCACCTGCCACGCCACGAAAAATGTTGCCGCCACCAATCACCACGGCCACTTCAACGCCCAAGCGGGTGACTTCAGCGACCTCATCAACCATGCGCACGATGGTGTCACGGTTAATGCCGAATTGATCGTCGCCCATCAGAGCCTCACCAGACAGCTTGAGCAAAATGCGCTTGTAGGCTGGTTTGGCGATGGTCATGAAGAGCTCCTAGATACAGTGACTTAATTGGGTAATGCGTTCAAATTCAAACCAATCATTGGAGGCTGAATTTGATAGTGTGGAACCGGCGTCATTCAACGCCGGTTGCCTTTTAGCTGCCCTGTTTGGCAGCAGCAATTTGCGCCGCCACTTCAGCAGCAAAATCATCAACTTTCTTTTCAATGCCTTCACCCACCACGTAGAGCGTAAAACCCTTGACTGTGGTGTTGGCAGCCTTGAGCATTTGCTCAACAGTTTGCTTGTCGTTCTTGACGAAGGACTGGTTGAACAGTGACACCTCTTTGAGGTACTTCTGCACACCGCCTTCGATGCGCTTAGCCACAATTTCATCCGACTGAACCGGCTTGCCAGCAGCAGTTGCCACTGAGGCGTCTTCTGCTGCTTTAGCCGCAGCCACTGAACGCTCACGCGCCACCAGTTCGGCAGGTACGTCAGCACTGGACAAGGCCACAGGCTTCATGGCAGCCACGTGCATGGCAACATCCTTGGCAGCAGTCTCATCGCCTGTGAATTCGACCACGACGCCAATGCGCGTGCCGTGCAGGTAGGCGGCCAACTGGCTGCCTGAAGCAAAACGCTTGAAGCGGCGAAAGCTCATGTTCTCACCGATTTTGCCAATCAGACCTTTGCGAACATCTTCTAGTGATGGCCCAAAGCCGTCTTGTGCGTAAGGCAAGGCACCCAGCGCCTCGATGTCAGCCGGGTTGTGCTTTGCGATCAGCTCGGCGGCCGCGTTGGCCAGAGCCAAGAAACTGTCGTTCTTGGTGACGAAGTCGGTTTCACAATTGACTTCAAGCAAAGCACCCACGTTGCCATCCATGAAGCTGGTGACCACGCCTTCAGCTGTGATGCGGCCAGCAGCTTTGCCTGCTTTGCTACCCAGCTTGACGCGCAACAATTCTTCGGCTTTGGCCATGTCGCCATCAGCCTCGGTCAAAGCGCGTTTGCACTCCATCATTGGGGCATCCGTCTTGCCACGCAGTTCAGCCACCATGCTTGCGGTAATTGCAGCCATTTTTATTCTCCGTAATCAGTTCAATAATTATAAAAAGGGACTAAAAAAAAGGGGCACCGAAGCCCCCCTTTTTTGGGGTCGAGGAACTATCAGGCAGCAGCCTCGTTCACTTCGACAAATTCCTCTGCACTTTCAGCAGCCACGGCCTTAACCACATCGTCAATCACATTGGCGCGGCCTTCAATGATGGCGTCAGCAATACCGCGGGCATACAAAGTCACAGCCTTGGAGGAGTCGTCATTGCCAGGAATAACGTAATCAATTCCCTCTGGGGAGTGGTTTGAGTCCACGACGGCGATTAAGGGGATGCCGAGTTTCTTGGCTTCAGCGATAGCAATTTTGTGATAACCGACGTCGATCACAAAAATAGCGTCAGGCAACACAGCCATGTCCTGGATGCCGCCAATGTCTTTTTCCAGCTTTTCGAGTTCGCGAGCAAACATCAGCTGCTCTTTTTTGCTCATGGCATCAAGTCCGGCTTCTTGCTGGATCTTCATGTCTTTGAGGCGCTTGATGGAAGTCTTGACCGTTTTGAAGTTGGTCAACATACCGCCGAGCCAACGCTGGTCAACGTACGGAACGCCGGCGCGTTGCGCCTCTTCTGCCACTGTGTCGCGGGCTTGACGTTTGGTGCCAACCATCAACACGGTACCGCGCTTGGCCGAAACCTGGCGCACGAATTTAGCAGCTTCCTGGAACATCGGCAGCGATTTTTCCAGGTTGATGATGTGAATTTTGTTGCGGTGGCCGAAAATGAACGGGGCCATTTTGGGGTTCCAGAAGCGGGTTTGGTGGCCAAAATGGACACCGGCTTCTAGCATTTCGCGCATGGTTACTGACATATTTAACTCCGAAGGTTAGGTCTAAAATCCAGTTCGTTTTGCGAGCAAAAAGTGCTGAAATTACTGCACTTGATCACTGCAACACCTTGATGAAACTGGTTTGCTAATTTACTTAGCCAAACGGTAAAAGCCCACCTAGCTAAGCCAGTCAACTATAACATAGCCCTTTTTCACACCAAGCCCATTCCATGCAACCAGATCTGCAAGCCGCGCGACAGCAACTGCAAACGGGCCAAACCACTGCCCTGGCTGAGGTTCATGAGGCCGTGGCCCATGCCAAGTCAGATCGGTGTGCCCATGTTTTCCTGCACCCAACTTTTAATGAGGCCTTACGCACGGCCACGCAACCAGGCATTGAGCAAACCCCTCTGGCTGGCTTGCCCGTGTCGATTAAAGACTTGTTTGACGTACAAGGTCAAATTACCCGGGCTGGCTCCACGGTGCTCGGCCAGGCAGCACCGGCCCTGGTTGACAGCACCGCAGTGGCCCGCCTGCGCCGTGCCGGCGCCGCCCTGATGGGTCGCACCAACATGACAGAATTTGCATTTTCAGGGGTGGGCATCAATCCACACTACGGGACGCCCGCCAACGCTTGTGACCCGGTGACAGCTAGGATTCCAGGCGGCTCATCCTCCGGTGCCGCCGTGTCGGTGGCGACTGGCGCTTCTTTTATAGGTCTGGGTTCGGACACGGGGGGGTCAATCCGCATTCCAGCTGCCTTGAACGGCATTGTGGGTTTCAAAGGCACGGCTCGACTGATACCCACCACCGGCGCCATACCGCTCTCCAGCACGCTGGACACCGTTTGCGCCCTCACACGTTCGGTGTCGGACGCCATACTGGCGCATGAAATTCTGGCCAACCGACGCGTGATCCGGAGCACGGCGCCCTTAAGCGCCTACCGCTTAGGCATTGCCACCACCTGGATGCTAGACGGACTGGACACCACCGTGACCGCAGCTTGGCAACGAGCTATTCATACTTTGCGTTGCGCGGGCGCCCGGATCGAAGACGTAGAGCTTCGCGACATAAGCCAACTTGAAAAAATCCAAGCCAGCGGCAATTTTTCTGCCGCAGAGAGCTATACCTGGCATCGTCATTTGCTGGAGAAACACGTACAAGACTACGACCCTCGCGTC
>JBIKZP010000114.1:0-6701 GCA_044354655.1 Rhodoferax sp.
CCGAGATAAACGAGATGAAGCCGTTGCGCCGCGTGGCCCGGCCTGCCCGCGTGTAGCGCCAGCCAAGCAGAAGTTCGAAAGGTAGTTGCATGCACCAAGCCGTGAAAGAAGAGCCGACATTGTGGCACCAGGCGTGGGCTGGGGTTTGGAGACGCCGTCCATCTCAGTCCATGTCAATCCATCTCAACCTATATATCCCGGACAATCGCGCCATGCACCTTTTGATTCCCTTTGCGTTTTGCAGTGCCGAGGCTTGCGGGCAAGCCCTGCGCCGCCTGGATTTGCCCCATGTGCAGCAACTGCTGTCGCGCCTGACGCCCCAGGCCCTGGACGCTGGCGATGTTTTCAGTCTGTCACCACCACACGAGCGGGCCTTGGCACGGGCCAGCGGGCTGCCGGTGACCGACGGCCTGATTCCCTGGGCTGCCCTGCAAGCGGGGGACAGCCGCGGCCACTGGGGCTTCATCACCCCATGCCACTGGCAGATTGGCGCGCACCACATCGCCATGGGCAGCCGCGAATTGCCTGACTTTTCACCCGCCGAATCCCAGGCCTTGCTGGCAGCCATGCGCCCGTATTTTGAGGAAGACGGCCTGCTTCTGCATGAAGACACCACCGGGCGCTGGCTAGCGCAGGGCGAGTTGCTGGCTGACCTGGCTACCGCGTCGCTGGACCGCATCGTGGGCCGCAACCTAGAAAACTGGATGCCGCGCACGGCCAAGGCCGCGCCCTTGCGCCGCCTGCAAAGTGAGATGCAAATGCTGCTCTACACCCATCCGGTGAACGAGGCGCGCCTTCAGCGGGGCCTGCCGGCGGTCAATTCGTTCTGGCTCAGCGGAACAGGTAGCCTGCCGGCTTCACCCAGGCAAATTTCAACCCTGCCCGAGGTGGACCAGCGCCTGCGCGACGCCGCCTTGCAAGACGACTGGGCTGCCTGGGCCAGCGCCTGGCAGCAGCTGGATGCGCAGGACTGCGCCGCCTTGCTGGCACATTTGAACAACGGTGAAGACGTGACGCTCACCCTGTGCGGCGAGCGCCACGCCCAGACCTTCACGCGCCAGCCGCGCGGACTGGGCCAAACCTTGAAAAGCTGGTTGAAGCGCCAGCCCGCCTACTCCCTGATTGAGACCTTATGAAAATTTTTGCCCGAGAAATTCCACCCCGTAGCGCCTGGGCGCTGGAGCAAGCCGGCGTGCACCCGCTGTTGGCCCAGTTGTATGCCGCGCGGGGCGTGCAAGGCATGCAAGAGCTCGACGATGGTCTGGTGCACCTGCTGCCGCCCAGCGACATGCTGGGCCTGAGCGCTGCGGCCCAGTTACTGGCCAATGCCATGGGCGAGAACAAAAAACTCTGCATCGTGGCCGATTACGACTGCGACGGCGCCACCGCCTGTGCCGTGGCGGTGCGCGGCCTGCGGCTGTTGGGCGCGCGCCAGGTTAGCTACATCGTGCCCGACCGCGTGGTGGACGGCTACGGCCTGACGTCTCCGATTTCGCAACGCGTCAAAGCCAGCGGGGCTGACGTGCTGATCACCGTGGACAACGGCATTGCCAGCCTGGAAGGCGTAGCCACCGCGCGTGCCTTGGGCTTGCAGGTGCTGGTGACCGACCACCACTTGCCGGCCTTGGTGCAAGGCCACATCGTGCTGCCCGAGGCCGACGTCATCGTCAACCCGAACCAGCCGGGTTGCAGCTTTGCCAGCAAGTCCATCGCCGGCGTTGGCGTGATGTTTTATGTGCTGCTGGCACTGCGTGCCGAGCTGCGCCAACGCGGCGTTTTTGATGCCAAAGAGCAACCCAAACTGGACGCACTGCTGCCCCTGGTCGCGCTGGGCACCGTCGCCGACGTGGTGCGGTTGGACCCCAATAACCGCCGTCTGGTGGCCCAGGGCCTCAAGCGCGTACGCGCCGGCGCCATGCCCGCAGGCATGGCCGGCCTGTTTGAGGCCAGTGGCCGCAGTGCCCCGGTGGCCACCACTTTTGATTTTGGTTTTGCCCTGGGGCCACGTATAAACGCCGCCGGCCGCCTGTCGGACATGACGCTGGGCATTGAATGCCTGTTGACTGACGACGCCGCACGAGCCCAGGAGTTGGCCAAGATGCTCGACAGCATCAACCGTGAACGCCGCGAGATTGAGGGCGATATGCGCGAGCAGGCCTTTGCCATTGCCGAGTCCCTGTTTGACGAAGACGAGGAGCCGCCGCCCGCGCTGTGCGTGTTTGACCCCGATTTTCATGAAGGCGTGGTGGGCATCGTGGCCTCGCGCTTGAAGGACAAGCTACACCGCCCCACCTTTGTGTTTGCGGCCAGCAGCGCGCCGGGCAAAGAGCACGAACTCAAAGGCTCGGGCCGCTCCATTCCCGGCTTTCACCTGCGCGACGCGCTGGACCTGGTGGCCAAGCGCTACCCCGGCGTGCTACTGCGTTTTGGCGGCCATGCCATGGCGGCGGGCTGCACCATTGCCGAAGAGCACTTTGACACCTTCGAGCAAGGTTTGAATGAAGTAGCGCACGAATGGCTGGACGCCGCCACGCTAGAGCGCCGCCTGGACACCGACGGCCCGCTCAAACCCGAGTATCGCCGGGTGGAGTTGGTGGACGTGCTGCAAAAAGAAGTGTGGGGCCAGGGCTTTGCCGCCCCCACCTTCAGCGAAGAAGTGGAAGTGGTGTCGCAACGCCTGATTGGCGAGAAACACCTGGCACTCAAGCTCAAGCATCAGGGCCAACCGGTGGACGGCATCTGGTTTGGCCACACCGAACAGTTACCGGCGCGCGTCAAGCTGGCGTTCCGGCTAGACGCCGACGCCTGGAACGGCATTCGGCGCGTGCGCTTTCTGGTGGAAGCGGCTGAACTTTGAGGGCCGCCTCATGCCGCTGGACGTTCACTTTGTCCTGTGTGTGCGCTGGGTTGAGGCGCTGCGCCTAAAATCGCGTCCGTGACTTCCCTACTCAACGCCGACCTGCACTGCCACTCTGTGGTCTCCGATGGCACGCTAACGCCCGAGGCACTGGCGGCCCGGGCCAAGGCCAACGGCGTCGAGCTGTGGGCTTTGACCGACCATGACGAAATTGGCGGCCAACAGCGTGCCGCCGCTGCTGCACGCGCCGTGGGCCTGCATTACCTGACCGGGGTTGAGATTTCGGTCACCTTCATTCACCAGACGATTCACATCGTGGGCTTGGGCTTTGACCCGGAAGACCCGGCCCTGCAACTCGGGCTGATCCAGACCCGGGGTGGCCGTGGCCAACGCGCCATGGAAATGGCCGACGGCCTGGCCAAAGTTGGCATCCCAGGTGCCTTTGAGGGTGCCCTGAAGTTTGCGGGCAACCATGAGCTGATCTCGCGCACCCACTTTGCCCGCTTTCTGGTGGACAGTGGCGTCTGCAAGGACACCCAGGAGGTGTTCCGCAAGTACCTGATTGAAGGCAAACCCGGCTACGTGGCGCACCGCTGGGCCAGCCTGAAAGACGCCGTGACCTGGATCACCCAGGCCGGTGGCATGGCAGTTATTGCGCACCCGGCGCGGTACAAGTTCAGCACCAATGAAGAATTCGCCCTGTTCACCGAGTTCAAAGGCCATGGCGGCCAAGGCGTGGAGGTGGTGACCGGCAGCCACACCGCCGCCGAGTACGTGACCTATGCCGCCACCGCCCAGGAATTTGGCTTGCTGGCGTCCCGGGGCAGCGACTTTCACAGCCCCACCGAAAGCCACACCGAGTTGGGCACCCTGCCCTTTCTGCCGGGTCAGTTGACCCCGGTGTGGGAAGCCCTGGCCCACCGCATTCAATTGGCCCCGGCCCTGAACTTGACCCTAACTCCAGCCGTAGAACCGGGCGCAGCGCGCTCCAGCGCGTCTTGAACCCCGCCGTGCCGTTTTGGCGCACCACACAGGGCGCCGCCGTGCTGCTGATTCTGCAGTCCACGCTGGTTTTTGCCATCATGGACACCACGGTCAAGTACAGCGCCGCGCTGGTGCCGCTGCTGATGCTGCTGTCCTTGCGCTATATCTTGCAGACCGCGCTGACCTTGGCCTGGCGTTTTCCCATGCAGAGACGGCAACTGTTTGTCACCGCCAACCCCCGCTTTCAGTTGTTGCGCGGCACGCTGTTGCTCACCAGCAGCACCTGCATGTTTTTTGCCTTGCGTTATCTTCCAGTGGGCGAGTTCACGGCCATGGCGGCCCTCACACCACTGGTGGCAACGGCCTTGTCGGCCTGGGCCTTCAAGCACCAAGTCACAACGGCGCACTGGCTGCTGCTGCTGTTTGGCTTGGTAGGGGTGGTGCTGGTGGCCCATCCCACCGGGCAGGTGTTCAGCTGGGCGCTGGTTTTTCCGCTGCTGCTGATTTTTTCCAACGCCGGTTTTCAAGTCTTGTCGAGCCACATGAGCGGGGCCGAAGACCCTTACACCACCCACTTTTATACCGGCCTGGTGGGCTCGTTGATCACCTTGCCGCTGCTGTTTTTTGTCTGGGACACCGCCGCCCTGCTGCAGTACTGGTATTTGTTCATTGCGGTCGCCCTGATGGGCAACTTTGGCCACCTGAAACTCATACGCGCCTACAGGCAGGCGCCCGCCCTGACGCTCATGCCTTATCTGTACTCGCAAATCGCCTTTGCCACGATCTGCGGTATCTTGGTGTTTGGCCATTTGCCTGACTTGGCGGCGATAGTCGGCATCGTCATCATTGCGGTCAGCGGTGTTTGCAATGCGCTGCTCAGCCAATATGAAGCCAAGAAAAAGGGCGCCTTGGCCTGAGTCACCGACAATCACACCATGGCCCAAATTTTTGAAGTTCATCCCGACAACCCGCAACCGCGCTTGCTCAAGCAGGCCGTTGCCCTGCTGCAAAAAGGCGAAGTGCTGGCCGTGCCGACAGACTCCAGCTACGCGCTGGTTTGCCATCTGGACGACAAGGCAGCGGCCGACAAAATGCGTCGCATCCGCGGCGTCGATGACAAGCACCACCTGACCCTGCTGTGCCGCGACCTGTCCGAGCTGGCCAACTTTGCCCGGGTGGACAACCGGCAGTTCCGGCTCATCAAGTCGGTCACGCCGGGGCCTTACACCTTCATTCTGGAGGCCAGCAAGGAAGTGCCGCGGCGCGTCAGCCACCCCACGCGCAAAACCATTGGCCTGCGCGTGCCCGACCACAAAGCCCTGCAAGAACTGCTGGCCCTGCACGGTGCGCCGCTGCTGGCCACCACCCTGATTCCACCCGGCGAGACCGAGCCGCTCAATGATGCGGCCGATATTCGTGCACGCTTTGAACACCAGATAGCGGCCGTCCTAGACGCCGGCGCCTGCGCCATGGAGCCCACCACCGTGGTGGACTTGAGCGAAGAAGAGCCGCAGATATTGCGTGAAGGACGGGGCGACCTGGCCGCCCTGGGCCTTTGACACGTGTCACGTCTTGAATTGACCACTCACAGCTCAAGCTCAAAATCACCCATTCCCCCGCCCTGTTGAGACCCCTACCCGATGGACCTTGCCCACCTGATTCAAACCGTTGCCATTTACGCGCTGCCGGTGTTGTTTGCCATCACCGCACACGAGGCGGCGCACGGCATCGTGGCACGGCACTTTGGTGACAGCACGGCGTTCATGATGGGGCGCACCACGCTCAACCCCCTCAAACACATTGACCCGGTCGGCACGATCCTGATGCCACTGCTCTTGTACTTCGCCACCTCCGGCGCTTTTTTGTTTGGTTATGCCAAACCGGTACCCGTGCGCTTTGACCGGCTACGCAACCCCAAGCGCGACATGATCTGGGTCGCACTGGCCGGCCCCGGCGCCAACCTGCTCATGGCTGTGTTGTGGGGCGCCTTGATGATTTTTTTGCAAGGTAGCGGGGTCACCGAATACTTCTTTTTGAAAATGTGCGAAGGCGGCGTGCTGGTCAACATCGTGATGTTTGCCTTCAACCTGTTCCCGCTACCCCCGCTGGATGGTGGGCGTATTCTGGTGGGGCTGTTGCCTTACCGGCAAGCGCTCATGGTGTCGCGCATTGAACCCTACGGTTTTTTCATTGTGATGGCACTGGTTATCACTGGCGTCATCAGCAGCCTGTGGATGCAACCGACCATGGCACTGACACTGTCTCTGGTGAAATTAATGCTGTCGCCACTGGTGATGCTGTTCAGTTGAACGCTCAACCCTTGAACAGTAATTCCATAGCCCAAGCGCAACTTACATTGCCTTAAGTACCCCTTCTTTCTTCCAACTTTTTTGTTTCACCCATGAGCACCCAGCGCTTTTTAACCGGCATCACCACCTCTGGCACCCCCCATCTGGGCAACTACGTGGGCTCCATCCGGCCCTCGGTGCAAGCCAGCCGCCGCGCCGATGTGGAGAGCTTTTACTTTTTGGCCGACTACCACGCGCTGATCAAGATTGACGAGCCCGCCCGCATCCAGCGCTCCACGCTGGAGATTGCCGCGAGCTGGCTGGCCGCCGGCCTCGACCCCGAACGCGTGGTGTTTTACCGCCAGTCTGACGTACCAGAAATTCCGGAGCTCACCTGGTTTTTGACCTGCGTGATTGGCAAAGGTGTACTCAACCGGGCCCACGCCTACAAGGCCGCCGTCGACAAAAACACCGCCGCAGGAACCGACCCGGATTCGGACGTGACCGCCGGGCTCTTCATGTACCCGGTGTTGATGGGCGCCGACATTTTGATGTTCAACGCCCACCAGGTG
>JBIKZP010000115.1:0-6679 GCA_044354655.1 Rhodoferax sp.
ACTGGGCTGGTTTGACCGGGTGTTTTGCTCACCTTCCAACCACCGCGTGCACCATGCCGTGAACGACCCCTACCTGGACAAAAACTACGGCGGCATTCTGGTGCTGTGGGACCGCCTGTTTGGCACGTTCAAAGACGAGCAGGAGCCCTGCATATACGGCACCCGCAGCCCGCTCAACAGCTGGGACCCGCTGTGGGCCAACGCCGAGGTGTATGCGGTGTTGCTGCACGACAGCTGGCACACCAAGCACTGGGGCGACAAGCTGCGGGTTTGGCTCAAGCCGCCGGGCTGGCGACCGGCCGATGTGGCGCGGCGCTTTCCCAAGCCCGACTTTGACATGGCCCAGGTGAAGCTGTTCAACCCGTCCGTCAGCCCTGCCGTGCAATGGTTTTGTGGCTTTCAATTTTTGGCGCTGCTAGGGGCGGTGTCGGGCATTTTGTGGTTTGCCGACAGTTGGCCGGTGCACCAGACGGTGGTGCTGAGCCTGGCCGTGATTTCTGCCTACTGGGCGCTTGGCGCCGCGCTGCAAGGGCGCCTGGGACTGCTGTCCGTGCTGATGCTGGAGTCTGCGGCCCTGAGCACAGTGGGCGGCACTTTAGGCTGGGAAAACCTTTACCTCTTGTTCAAACCGCTCACCATGTTGCTGGCCATCTGGATGGTGGCCCGCCGCGCCCAGCCCGCACACAAGAACTCCCGCTTTCAAGCCTGGCTGGCGGTCGCCTTGACGGCCTCGCTGGTGGGCGATGTGTTTTTGATGCTGCCGGGCAATTTCTTCATTCCCGGGCTGGCGGCGTTTTTAGTGGCCCACCTGTGTTACCTGCGCTTGTTGCGCCAGGGTGTGTCCTTTTTGCCCAGTCGGCCCGCCTTGCTGATCACGCTGGGCTTTGGTTTGGCCATGCTGGCGGGCTTGTGGAGCAGTCTGGGCGACCCAGCGCTCCAAGGCGCGGTGAGCGCTTATGTGCTGGTGATTGCAATGATGGCTGCGCAAGCCCTGGGCCGGGCTAAGGTCTTGGGTGACCGGGCTGCGCAACTGACCGCGCTGGGAGCCTGTGTGTTTTTACTCAGCGATGCACTGCTGGCCGTGAACCGCTTTGTGCAGCCGCTACCGCTGGCCTCTTTTTGGGTGTTGGGCAGCTACTACGTGGCGCAGTTGCTGATCGTGCACCATGCACAAGCCGCACCGGCCAAAATCAAACACCGCGACGATTAACTGCCTAGCCCATCTGCCGGGTTGTTGACCAGGTTGTTAGCTGGGTTGTTGGGCGGCGTAACGCCGAGGTGCCGGTAAGCGGCCAGCGTGGCAATGCGGCCACGTGGTGTGCGCTGCAAGTAGCCTTGCTGAATCAGGTAGGGCTCAATCACATCTTCAATCGTTTCGCGCTCTTCGCCAATGCTGGCGGCAATGTTGTCCAGCCCCACGGGGCCGCCGTCAAAACGGTGAATCACTGCCTCCAGGAGCTTGCGATCCATCAGGTCAAAGCCCTGCGGGTCCACGTCCAGCATGACCAGGGCGCGGTTGGCAATGTCGTAACTAATTTCGCCTGCGCCCTTCACATCGGCATAGTCGCGCACCCGTCGCAAGAGCCGGTTGGCAATGCGTGGCGTGCCCCGGGCGCGCCGGGCAATCTCGTAGACGCCCTTGTCGTCGGCGGGCACTTTGAGCAAGCCCGCGCTGCGCCGCACAATGCGGGCCAGCTCGTCGGAGGTGTAAAACTCCAGCCGCGCCACAATGCCAAAACGGTCGCGCAGCGGGTTGGTGAGCATGCCGGCGCGGGTGGTGGCGCCCACCAGCGTGAAAGGCTGCAAATCGAGTTTGATAGAGCGCGCCGCTGGGCCTTCGCCAATCATGATGTCAATTTTGTAGTCTTCCAGCGCCGGGTACAAAATCTCTTCTACCACCGGGCTCAGGCGGTGAATCTCGTCGATGAAGAGCACATCGTTCTTCTCCAGATTGGTCAGCAAGGCCGCCAAATCTTTTGGTTTTTCAAGCACTGGGCCGCTGGTTTGCCGCAAATTGACGCCCAACTCGTGCGCAATGATGTGCGAGAGCGTAGTCTTGCCCAGGCCGGGCGGGCCGAACAGTAGCACATGGTCCAGCGCCTCGTCGCGCATCTTGGCCGCGCTGATAAAAATCTCCAGCTGCTCGCGCACCTTGGCCTGCCCCACGTACTCGTCGAGCAACTTGGGCCGCAAGGCCCGCTCAATCGCCTCCTCGTTGGGCGACGAAGGCGCGGCAGACACCATGCGTTTGGGCGGTGGGGGGGCGAAGTCGTCGGTTTGAATGCTCACGGGGCAATGGAGGTGCTGAAGAGGAGTCTCACTATAGCGTGGAGGCTGAGAGGCCACCTTCAGCGGGACGCTGTGAATGGCTCGATTTGCATAGCATCTGCAATACAATTAACCTATGAAAACAGCCACACTCCCCCCCATCCGTGTTGCCCCAGATTTCCGGCTCGAGCTCGAAGGCGTGCTGGAACAAGGTGAATCACTGTCGCAGTTTGTCGAAAACGCGGTTCGCACCACGGTTGCCAAGCGCAAAAATCAGGCCGAATTCGTTCGGCGCGGCATGGCCGCCATAGAAGCGACCCAGCGCGACGGCAACGGCATTCCCGCTGAACAGGTGATGACCAAGCTCGAAGCCAAGCTGGCGGCTGCCAAGCTGGTTTTGGCGCAGCGCGGCGAATGACCGACAAGGTTTTATTCAGCGAAGCGGCTGCTCTCGATTTGGAGCAACTGTTTGACTTCGCGCTGCAACGTGAATTGGACAGGGAAACCGGCGACCTCGACATACCGGGCAGGGCCGTGCAGGCCATCAAGGACGGCATCGCATTTTTGACTGCTTCGCCGTTTGCCTGTCGCAAGGCCGGGCGTAGTTCTTTTATTCGTGAACTGATCATCCCGTTTGGCCACACGGGCTATGTCGCGCTATTCGAGATTGTGGACAGCAACACCGTCATCATTGGCGCCCTTCGCCACCAACGTGAAGACGATTACCACTGAGGGGCAGATGCATACATTGGGTTTAGGGGCGTGATTCCAGTCATTGGGGAAACCGCAGTTTCAATTTCGGTCACTCAGGTTTTCAACGCGGAATTCTGAATGCCAAGAAATGCAATGGCTGTTCTTTGAGGGAGTATCCACTTCGCGAACTTATCTTCACGGTCCGAGCGGCGTATGAAACACCGCCGCCGGATTACCGGAAAGAAGGCGGGACTCATCTGTGCGCATGCGATTGCATTGGCGGCGGTTCAGCTTTGTTAAGCAAATAGTCCCGAAACACAGCAGCCGGTGCCTGTGGGCTGAGACCGAGTGCGACTGTCAAGAAGACGTTGTCCTTGGCCTCCAGACTTACTCCTTTCAACGCGACAAGGCGCTTGCTCGCAAGATAATCGCTCACGAAACTGTCACGGGCCAGTGCTATTCCATGTCCAAGTGATGCTGCTTCAAGGCATAGCTGGGTTGAATCAAATTCGAGGTCGGTCGTCTGCATCTTTCGTTTGATTTGTGAGGCGGCCATCCATTGTTGCCACCCCTGCGCAAAGCCGATGGTGTGAAGCAGCGTCTGACTTGACCAGTCCCGCGCCTTGTTGTTTCGTTGCAGACGCCGCGCCAGGCTCGGCTCGCAAACGGGAAATAGGAAGTCCTTAGTGAGTTGATGCGCCTCCAGCCCTTTGGGCGGGGAGGATGCAAGTCGCAGGTCTACGTCCACGCTGGTATCCAACGGTTCACCGGACCAAACTGAAGCAACGAGGCGTATGGGTATGTCCGGGTGCAACTGGGCAAATCCGGCCACCGCATCGAGCAACCAGGTTCGCGCGAAACCCAGCAAGACTCGCACAACCAATCGGTTTACCTTCCTTTTCCCAAACAACTCCAGCAACGCGGCGTCCATACGTTCAAAGGACTCGCGACAAACGGGCAACAGGCTTTCTCCAGCACGTGTCAGTCGGACTCCTCGCGCGTTGCGCTCGAACAGCGCCACGCCCACACGGTGTTCCAAAAGCCGAACCTGCTGGCTTATTGCAGCAGGCGTGACATGTAACTCTTTGGCAGCGGCTGAGAGATTGAGGTGACGTGCTGACACCTCAAAAGCACGCAGCCAATTCAAAGGCGTATTGGTATTTCTCATGATAGTGAGTTTATAGAAAATCTAATGGCTTGCTCGCTAAATACATTGCTTGTCCCCACCGGGATGGAGACCTAGCATGCGTCCCATCCACCTTGAAAGCCTAAATCATGATGAACTCCGCATCTTCTACTCAGCTCCATCCCTCTCTCATGGCTGATCTCGCTCCAGCGTCCACCTCACACAGCGTGAACAAGGTCACGCATGATGCGATGGCCATTAAGGTGCAATGGGATGATGGTCGGGTTAGTCGCTTTGAGTCCATTTGGTTGCGTGACAACTGTGCTTGCAAGTCGTGCCGCCACCCCCAGGCCATGGAGCGGCTTTACATGTTTATTGACCACGAACCCCCGCGCATCACGCAGCTTACGCAGCCCTCGCCTGATATTTTGGAAGTTCACTTCATCCAGGGTACAGAGCAACACGTTTCGCGTTTCACCAGCGGCTGGCTAAGGCAGCGCTGCTACAGCAGCGCTGCGCGAAACGAAGGGGCGGTGAAGCGCACACTCTGGGATGAAGGTGTGAATGACGCTGTGCCGACCGTGAATTTTGAGGCTTTTATGGAAACGGAGGAGGGGCTGCGGTCATGGATCGGGGCGATACGAAGCCATGGCATTGTTTTGCTGCAAGGTGTGCCCCAGGAGACAGGCAAGCTGCTGGATGTGGCTAGTCGCATTGGGCCTGTTCGCCATACCAATTTTGGCGACCACTATGACGTAATTTCGATGCCCAATCCGAACGCCGTGGCCTATACAGCGATGGGACTCGAACTGCACAATGACTTGGTCAACTGGCGCTTTCCGCCGGATGTTCAAATGCTCAGTTGTCTCAAAAGCAGCGTGACGGGGGGTGAATCGCTGTTCGCCGATGGTTTCTGCGTTGCCGAAGATTTGCGAGCCCGGAATCCCGAAGCCTTTGAGCTTTTGAGTCAGCAACTGGTGGAGTTCCGCTTCCATGATGCCAATTGCGACATCCGGGCCAGTGCGCCAATGCTTACATTGGATAAAAGTGGGCAACTCACCCGGATACGTTTTAACAACTGGCTACGTTCCAGCCTAAAGGTCTCAGAAGAACTGGTAGCGCCCATGTACGAGGCTATCGCTGCGCTGTGGGCCCTGCTGCGAGATACGCACTATCACTTGAATCTGAAGCTCCGTCCGGGCGAACTGATTGCCTACGACAACAACCGCATTCTGCATGGGCGCAAGAGCTTTGACCCTAACAGCGGCGAGCGTCATCTTCAGGGTTGCTACATGAACATGGAGGACTTGGACAGCGCAATGCGTATGTCAGAGCGACGGTCTTCTCTCTCAAACGCGTGAACTTTTGTGGTCGCCAGGCGAGGTCAACTTTGCAATGGAATTTCGCTTAAGCGAGAACCCGATGCGTGGAATCGGGCGCCAATAAATGACTTCTGTCAGGCGTCCGCTTGATCAATCGCTCTGGCCGCTTTGGGACGCTTCCTGCAATCGCTCGGGGCCAGTTGGTGGTAGTCGCCAGAGACTGGTGTCGGGCACTACGCTCGGCTACGCTCAATCCCTAAAGCTCACCCCCAGGCTATCGAGCTTCTTTGCATACGAGTCCCTGCGTTTGGCTGCCTTTGCAGCTGTTTCTGCGGCGGCTTGGACTGCCTGGGGTCCCTTTTTCGCAGCCGCTTTGATCAATCCAAACTTGTGCGCGGCATCTGCTTGCGCCCGCTTGAAAGTGGCGATGAGTTCGGCATGGGCAAGGGATGGATTCAAAGGTATTTCCATATCTGATGGCGAAATTTGCTGCGGTCTTTTGCACCCAGCGCCGTGGCAGGCCGGATGACGCCATGGGTCTTCGAGTGATTGGCTTTAAACGGTGGACAGGCCATAAATGAGCGTCATTGCCCTTAAAGTTTGACGTTAGTGCGAAGCAAAGCTGTTCTCAATTCGCGAGTAGCCGGTTTTGAAACATCCACCTTTTGAGCAGCCAGCTCGAACGGCGAGCCTGGCCTGATGTGGGTTGGCAGCACCTTTTTGACAGGATTCACAGCGGGGTACTTGCCCTGGCCCGGACACATGCGAACGGAAAACCCGAATTCTTCGAGGACGCCTTTCGAATACAACTCCGCCAATTGTTGAAACGTCACAAAGGCTGAGCGTTTAACCACTTTGAACCCTGGCTCACTGATGTCACGAACGATCTCGAATTTACCCAGCGTATCGCGCTGCGTATTGGTAAACGGATGAAGCAGGAAAGTCTCACGAACCCCACTCACTTTGGACACCAGCGTGTGCTCGACGGCGATATCAATCAACAGCATATTTTTTCCTTTTTTTTAAGCCACAGCTTGCCAAGCCGCATCAGTCCCAGACAGCTCGCCCCCTCAAATTATTTGACGCACCCACCCCAAACCTCAGCGAATCTCCACCCAGCTCAAGGCTAAGCGCTTACCCCTTAGACAAGGCCCGCAGCGCCAGCTTGATGCCTTCGCTCACGCCCACCTCAGCCGGCAGGGCTTTGAGGGCAGCGGCGGCTTCTTTGTCGCTGTAGCCCAGGGCCAGCAGGGCTTGCAGAATATCGCCT
>JBIKZP010000116.1:0-6638 GCA_044354655.1 Rhodoferax sp.
ATCTTAATAAATCTTAATAAATCTTAATAAATCTTAATAAATCTTAATGAGTCAAAAATAAATGATTTAAATTAATCTTTTTTGATTGTATAGAGTGGATTCAGACCTTTCGGGTATTCTTGGGGTTGCTCAGTGAAGACCCTCATCCTAGATTTCATAGCCTAAAAAAATGGCCATCAATCCCCGACAACTCGCGATTCTGCAAGCCGTGCGCGCCCAAGGCAGCGTCAAGACCGAAGCGCTGGCCGAGCAGTTCGGCATCACCTTGCAAACCACCCGGCGCGACATCCAGCGCCTGACTGAAGCCGCCATGCTGGAGCGATTTCACGGGGGCGTACGGGTGGTGGACTCCTCCAGCCGCAACATCGCCTACGCCGAGCGGCAACGCACCCAGGCACAAGCCAAGCAAGACATTGCCCGGCAGGTGGCTGCGGCCATTCCCCCTGGCGCCAGTCTGTTCATGAACATTGGCACCACAGTTGAGGCCGTGGCCGCTGAGCTGTTGCACCACCAGGGCCTGCGGGTGGTGACCAATAACCTGCATGTGGCCCGCATCCTCGCCGCCAACCGCCAGTGCGAGGTGGTGGTGGCCGGGGGCACGGTGCGCCATGAAGACTTAGGCGTGGTGGGCGAAGCGGCGTTGGCATTCATCCGGCAATTCAGGGTAGACATTGGCCTGATTGGCATCAGTGGGGTGGATGCCGATGGCACTTTGCGCGACTACGACATGCGCGAAGTCATGGTGGCCCGGGCCATTGTTGAGCAATCCAGCCAGGTCTGGTTGGTGGCGGATCACAGCAAATTTGGCCGCACCGCCATGATTGAAATGGCGCCCCTCAAAGTGGTGCACACCCTGTTCACTGACCTGCCACCCGAGCCCGGGTTCGAGCAACGCTTGCGCGAGCAAGGCGTGACCTGCGTCGTAGCCCAGGGCGATAAGGGCGATAACGGCGCTAACGGCGCGCTAAACCCCGAGGCTGTCTAACTGCACTAAGCCTTTGGGCGTGTTCAAGGTAGCCACGATGCGGGCCGGCCCGGTCTCCACGGCAACCCCTGCAAGCCCGATGTCGGTATACGCCGCCTGTACTTTGGCGGCGGTCGGGTGCCAGACGGCCAGGCTTTGCAAGGACACACCCGAGCGGGGCAAGCTGTTTCTGGGGTGCAGGCGCAGCGGTTCGGCCGCATCGGGCTTGCCCCACTGAATCAGGCTGGGCAGCGTGCCATTGAACAGGCGCTGCCCGTCTTCACGCACCGTGATTTGCCATTGCAGCACGCCTCGGCGTGAGTGGCGGCTGGCTTGCATGGCCGGCCCCAGGTCAATGCCCTGGGCCTTGAGGGCGTTACGCGACAGGTGAATATCTTCTGTCTGCGCCACAAAGTGCACCAACCGGGGCTCGGTGGCCACAGCGGTTTGCAGGTTCGCGTCGTCCATGTCAAACCAGCGGCGATTGGGCGCCGTCGCTGCACGTTTGGCGTTGGGGTCGATGGCAATAATTTCCAGGTACGCCAGTGGGTAGCTGGGGGTGGCGATTTTGAACAAGCG
This sequence comes from Rhodoferax sp., assembly GCA_044354655.1. Lineage (GTDB taxonomy): Bacteria > Pseudomonadota > Gammaproteobacteria > Burkholderiales > Burkholderiaceae_C > Rhodoferax. The sequence continues at coordinate 1,544 of JBIKZP010000116.1, forward strand.
GTTGTGCGTGCCATACAGCACATGCTCGCCGCCGGGCCCTGGCGTGACGCCCAACGTGGCCTCACACCACTGCACGCCTTGTTCCAGGTTGTTGGCCACGATGACCAAGTGATCGATTTGTGTTTTCATGGAGAGGGACCATACCATCAGTTAGCATCACACTCCCCGCCGCCGGAGAACCTCCTTTGAATCGTTTTGCCCCAGACCTCAGTCTGCCTGTCGCCCCGTCACTGGCCTCATCAGTGGCCCTGTACTGGGATTTTGAAAACCTGCACGCCAGCCTGTCGGAGGCGCGCTGGGGCGAGGGCTCTTATGGGCGACCCGATGGGCGCTTCAAGTTGCAGGAACCCTTGATAGACGTGCAGACCATTGTGGACCTGGCCGCCTCGCTGGGGCCGTTGGCCATCAACCGCGCTTACTGCAACTGGCAGTTCATGGGCCGCTACCGCGACGCTTTGCTGCAAGCGGGCATGGAGTTAATACAACTGTTTCCACCGGGGGGGTCGGCCAAGAACGGGGCCGATATTCGGCTGTGCCTGGACGCGATGGAAGACCTGGGCCGTTTAAGCCACCTGGGCACGGTGCTGGTGGTGGGGGGCGACAGCGACTTCTTGCCCTTGGCGCAAAAAATAAAAGCTGCCGGACGCACCTTGGTGGGCGTGGGCACGCAGCGTTCTACCAATCGACACTGGGCGGGCAGTTGCCACCAGTTTCACTACTACGACGAGCTGGTGCCCATGCCAACAGAGGCCCCGCTCGTGGCCGAGCCTGCGCTGGATACGCGCCCCGATTGACGGGGCTGCGACCTAGGCTGTCAACCCTGAGAAAATCGCCCCATGTCAGACACACCACCGCAGCAGCCCCAGCAAGCCCGCAACCCTTTGCATGGCCTGACGCTGGAGGCCATTGTTACCGCGCTAGAGGCGCATTACGGCTGGGACGAGCTGGGTCGGCTCATTCCCATTCGCTGCTTCACCCTGGAGCCTAGTGTGTCGTCAAGTCTGAAGTTTTTGCGCAAGACGCCGTGGGCACGCGAGAAGGTGGAAGGGCTCTACCTGTTTATGCGGCGCGAGCAAAAGCGGCGCGGCTAAGGTCGGCTTTCAGAAGGGTTCGAACTTAGCGCCGCCCCGCGTGGTAGTCGCCCGTTCCCTGTGTTACGACCCGGTCTGTCGGCAGCACGCTGGCGGGTGTCAGTTCAGCCTGCCCCAGCACCCGCTCGTAGAGTGGAGAAAAGTCAATCTGAGCCAGTGCCAGCAAGTCGTCCAGACTGTCCAAGACAAAGTAGCTTTCCTGAAAATTGTCAATGCGGTAGCGCGTGCGCATCACCCGCTCCAGCGTAAAGCCCAGCCGGTTGGGCGAGGGAGATTCCAGTGCAAACACGCTCTCGGTTGCGGAGGACGCAATGCCTGCGCCATAAATACGCAAGCCGTCTTTTTGCTGCACCAGACCAAACTCCACCGTGTACCAGTAAACACGTGCCAGCTGCGCCAGCCGGCCCATGGCCTGTGCGCGCAAACCGCCCGCACCATAGGCCTGGATAAAGTCGGCCAGCACGGGATGCATCAACATCGGCACATGCCCAAACACGTCATGAAACACGTCGGGCTCTTTCAGATAGTCCAACTCATGGGGCTGGCGGATAAAGTTTCCGGCGGGAAAGCGCCGGTTGGACAAGTGCTCAAAAAACACGTCGTCTGGCACCAGTCCGGGCACGGCCACAATTTGCCAGCCGGTGCGGGCGTATAAAACATCAGACAGTCGGCGGAAGTCTGGGATCTGGTCCGACGCCATCGGCAACTCGGCCATGCCTTGCACAAAAGCATCGCAGGCGCGCCCTTGCAGCAAGCGGCTTTGCCGCTCAAACAGGGTTTTCCAAACGCCGTGGTCTTGCGCCGTGTAGTGCTGCCAGCCTTGGTCTATGGTCCAGTCGGCGCGCTCTGGGGGCTGGGTGTTGGCAGCGGCCAGACCGTGTAGGGTGGGCAGGGAAAGTGGTAGGGAGGTAGGCATGGGCAGGTCAGGTTCGGGCCGGCGCCACCGTACCGCGGCATTCGCCCAGGCCGATGCGTCTGAAGCCCTCGGCTTGGCAATAGCCGCGCAGCACCACGGTGTCGCCGTCTTCCAGAAAAGTTCGGGTCTCGCCGTTGGATAAGTGCAGGGCTTGCTTGCCGCCGTGACTCAGTTCAAGCAAGGAGCCCCCCTGGCTCGGCAATGGACCAGACAACGTGCCGGTACCGAGCAAATCTCCGGCGCGCAGATTGCAGCCGTTGACCGTGTGGTGCGCCACCAGTTGTGCCAGCGTCCAGTAGGCGTCGCGGTAATTGGACTTGGACAAACAGTCGCCCGCATGGCCAGCCTGGCGCATGGCGTCGGTTTGCAGCCAAACCTCCAGCTCAAGGTTAATGGCCCCCAAGGCCTGGTTGGTCATGGAGTCCAGGTAGGGCAAGGGCGCAGGGTCTTCCGCTGGCCGGGTGAAGGGCACCCGAAACGGTGCCAGCGCCTCCAGCGTGACGACCCAGGGCGCCAGCGTGCTGGCAAAGTTTTTGGAAAGAAACGGCCCCAGGGGTTGGTACTCCCAGGCCTGAATGTCGCGCGCGCTCCAGTCGTTGAACAAGCACACACCCCACACATGCTCTTCGGCTTGCGCCATGGCAATGGGGTCACCCAGCAGGTTCTCGCGTGCTACCAGCACGCCAAGCTCCAGCTCGTAGTCCAGCCGACGGCAGGCACTGAGCACAGGCTGCGCTTGCTCGGGCGCCTTGGTTTGCCCCCGGGGGCGGGCAAAGCTGTCACCGCTGGGCAGAATGCTGGAAGCACGGCCATGGTAGCCAATAGGTACCCAGGGGTAATTGGGCAGCAGTGGGCTGTCGGGTCGGAACTGCTTGCCCACGGTGGTGGCGTGGTGAATGCTGGTATAGAAATCGGTGTAGTCGCCAATCTCGCAGGGCAAGCCCAGGGTGACCGTGGCTTGCGCGTGCAGGGCAGCTTGAAAAGTGTGCTGTTGCGGGCTGCCCGCGCGCAAGCCTCGGGAGAGGGCCAGTCGCAAGCTGCGGCGCGCTGGTGGCAGCAGGCGCATCAGCCGGTGCATGTCGTTGTGGTCAATCAGCCCGGCGGCTAGCAGGTCGAGCACTTGATCGCCAATGGCCACGCCAATTTGCCAGTCAGCGTCACGCGCGCATTTGAAGCGGCCAAAGGGCAGGTTTTGAATGGGGAAGTCGGTGGCCGGGTCGTTGGCCGATACCACCCAGCTTTGCAGTGCTGGCTGGTGTGTTTCATCCAGCGCCAGCATGTGAACGCTGCTCATGAATTGAACTCGCGCGCATGCAAAAAGGCCGCATGCTGGGGCGCGCGTTTGGTCTTGGACCATTCTTCCAGCATGTCCCATTTCACGGCGTCTAGGCGTTGCATCATGGCTTCTTCTTCGGGGTCAGGGCAGGCCAGTTCCAAGCGGTGTCCGTTGGGGTCAAAAAAGTAGATGGAGTGAAAGGCGCCATGGTCGGTCACACCCAGCACATCAACGCCGTTGGTCTCCAGGTGCGCTTTGAAGGCCAGCAACTCGGCGCGGTCCTTCACCCGAAATGCGATGTGCTGTACCCAGGCCGGGGTGTTGGGGTCGCGCCCCATGGGCGGCTGCGTGGGCAGTTCAAAAAAAGCCAGCACATTGCCCTGACCGGCGTCCAGAAACACGTGCATATAGGGATCGGGCGCCTTGGTCGACGGCACATGGTTTTCAGCAATGGCCAGCACAAAGTCCATCTTGAGCATCTGCTGGTACCAGCGCACGGTTTCCTCGGCGTCCTTGCAGCGGTAGGCAACGTGGTGAATGCGGTCTATCTTCATCGGGGCTTCCTTCTGGCGCGGGCCATTTATGCGGTGGCAGTAGCTGGCGCGTGTGTTGACACAGGTGCAGCCGAGATGGCGCCACGGCGTACTTGGTCGCGTTCCAGCGATTCGAACAAGGCCTTGAAGTTACCTTCGCCAAAGCCTTCGTCGCCCTTGCGCTGAATGAATTCAAAGAACACCGGCCCAAGCTGGGTTTGCGAGAAGATTTGCAACAGCAGCCGCGGGCTGCCGCCGTGCTGTACCCCTTCTGTGCTGCCGTCCAGCAAAATGCCCCGCGTTTGCAGCGCCGCCACGGGCTGGCCGTGGCCAGGCAGGCGGCCGTCGAGCATCTCGTAGTAGACCTCGTTAGGGGCCGTCATCAGCGGTACACCGGCCAGTTGCAGCCGGTCCACAGTGGCCACCAGGTCGTCACAAATCAGCGCAATGTGCTGAATACCTTCGCCGTTGAACTGCATCAAGAACTCTTCAATCTGGCCGCCGCCCTGCTTGGACTCTTCGTTCAGGGGGATGCGGATTTTTCCGTCAGGCGCGGTCATGGCGCGCGAGGTCAGTCCGGTGTATTCGCCTTGAATGTCAAAGTATCGAATCTCGCGGAAGTTGAACAGTTTCTCGTAAAACGCACCCCAAAACGCCATGCGCCCGCGGTACACGTTGTGCGTGAGGTGGTCAATGAGTTGCAGGCCGTGGCCCACCGGGTGGCGGTCTACGCCGTCGAGAAAAAGAAAGTCGATGTCGTAAATCGATTTGCCCTCTTCAAAGCGGTCAATCAGGTACAGCGGCGCTCCGCCAATGCCTTTGATAGCGGGCAGGTTCAGCTCCATCGGCCCGGTTTTTATCGCTATCGGCTGCGCGCCCAATGCCAGCGCGCGCTCATACGCCAGGTGCGAGTCCTTCACCCGAAACGCCATGCCGCAAGCGCACGGACCGTGCTCGGCGGCAAAGTAGGCGGCCTCGCTGAGGGGTTCGCGGTTGACGATGAAGTTGATGTGGCCCTGGCGGTACAGCACCACATCCTTGGAGCGGTGCTTGGCCACGAGCGAGAAGCCCATGCGCTCAAAAATAGGCTCCAACAAGCCCGGTGTGGGCGAGGCGAACTCGACGAATTCAAAGCCCATCAGCCCCATCGGGTTGTCAAACAAGTCGGTCATGGTGCAAGGTTCTTTCAAAAATGAGGGGAATGAAGCCGGGGCTGGCGTGAGAAATCATCGGCCAAAGGGGGCGCAGTTTTTCAGCGTTCTGGGCGGCAAGCCAAGCT
>JBIKZP010000117.1:0-6628 GCA_044354655.1 Rhodoferax sp.
CTGGCTCGCTACATTGTGGACGAAGTCCAAGACGTGTACCGCTTGCAAGGCGTGAAGATCAACGACAAGCACATTGAAGTGATTGTTCGTCAGATGCTGCGCCGCGTCGTGGTTGAAAACGCGGGTGACTCCACGTACATCAATGGCGAACAAGTCGAGCGCTCCGAGATGCTCAACACCAACGATGCGCTGCGTGCTGACGGCAAGATTCCTGCGGTGTTCACCAACCTGTTGCTGGGTATCACCAAGGCATCGTTGTCGACCGATTCGTTCATCTCCGCGGCTTCCTTCCAGGAAACCACCCGCGTGTTGACCGAAGCGGCCATCATGGGCAAACGTGACGAGTTGCGTGGCTTGAAAGAGAACGTCATTGTGGGACGACTCATTCCTGCGGGTACCGGTCTGGCTTATCACCAGGCGCGTCTGGTGCGTGAAAACATGGACGAGTCCGAGCGTCGCGCCATTGCGGATGCGGAAGCGGCTGAACTGGCTGGTGAGACTGAAGAGTCGTCCGCCGCCAGCGAAGAAGGTGCTGCCGCCGAATAAGCCCAGCCTGCCTTAATCGGTAGAGCGCCTCAAATCCTTTCACACAGGGTTTGAGGCGTTTTCTTTTCTACCCTGCCACGCGGCGAGGGAGCCGGCTTCGGAGAAAATGTGCGCTATGAGCAACTCGGTGACTTTTTGGCTGCTGCTGGCCGTACTGGGCTTTTGGGCCATGGGTGCCTACAACCGGCTGGTGCGTCTGCGCTCGCAGGGTTTGCAGGCGTTTGCCAGCCTGGAGGTGTTGTTCAATCAATTCATCTTGCTGGTAAAAACCAACAGCCCCTTGCCGGTGCTGCATCCCGACCCAGTGGAAGCGGGGTTTGCGTCTGATGAATCTGCCCGGGCCTGGTTGGCCCTGCTAGCAGCTACCGAGGCCTTGGGCCTGTCTTTGAAAGCCATGCGGGTGCAGCCCTTGAACGGGGTGCATGCGCCCGCCTTGGCGAGTGCCTGTGCCTCATTGCTGCACACCTGGACAGACTTGCAGCACTTGCCCCAAGAGCTGGCAGGCCCGGAGTTTTCTAGAACTCTGCAGTTGCAATGGCAGCATGTGGCCGTGCAAGCCGAACTGGCGCGCACTGAATTCAACCGGGTGGTCCTGTCCTACAACGCGGCCATCCACCAGTTTCCAGCCTTGCTGCTGGCCCGTTTGGTCGGCTTCAAAGCGGCCCTGCCTCTAGAGCCCCATCCATGAACGTGACCTCAGAAAAAATGCCGTTGTGGCAACAACTCCAGGCCGTGGCTGAAGTGTTGCAAGCCATCCGAAGTGGCGTCTCCGGCACGGCTGCCATGGCCCAGGTGGCACCCGCCTTGCGTCCTGGCGTGCAGGCCTTGCTGTTTCACGTGCTGCGTTCGTTGGGGCGCGCGCAAGAGCTGCGTCACCTGCTGGCCAAGCGCGCACCACCGCCGCCCGCCGATGCGCTGTTGTGCACGGCGTTGGCACTGGCCTGGCACGAACAAGACGCACCCTATGAGGCCTTCACCCTGGTTAACCAGACGGTAGAGGCGGCTAAAAAAAATGCAGCCACGCGCGCCCAAGCCAGCTTTATCAATGCCTGTTTGCGCCGGTTTTTGCGGGAGCGCGACGAGCTGGTAGCCGCAACAAATAAAAACCCCTTAGCCGCCTGGAACCATCCGCAGTGGTGGATAGAGCGACTTAAAAAAGACTGGCCCACGCAATGGCAGCGCATATTGGCCGCCAACAACCAACACGCCCCAATGACCTTGCGGGTTAACACCCGGCGCAGCACGGTGAGTGCTTATTTGCAGACCCTGGAGCAAGCCGGTATGGCCGCTGTGGCCACGGGTGACAGCGGGGTCATTCTGGCCCAGCCGCGCCCGGTGTTTGACCTTCCCGGGTTTGCCGAAGGCGTGGTGTCGGTGCAAGACGGCGCAGCACAACAAGCCACACCGTTGTTGCTGGCGGGCCTGCATTCAGACAAAGCGCTGCGGGTGCTGGACGCGTGCGCGGCGCCCGGCGGTAAAACGGCGCACTTGCTGGAGTTTGCCGACTGCGAGGTCATCGCACTCGATGTTGATGCCCAGCGCTGTGAGCGCATCACCCAAACCCTGGACCGTTTGCAGTTGAAAGCAACCGTGCTCACGGCCGATGCCGCACAGGTCGCCACTTGGTGGGATGGCCAGCTGTTTGATGCCGTCTTGCTGGACGCGCCGTGCTCGGCGTCTGGCATCGTGCGACGCCATCCTGACATCCGCTGGCTTCGCCGCGAGACTGACATTGCCCAGTTGGCCCTCATTCAGGCGCGCCTGCTCAAAGCCTTGTGGCCTGTGGTCAAACCGGGCGGGCGCTTGCTGTATTGCACCTGTTCTGTTTTCAAGGCAGAAGGTCAGGCGCAGATCCAAACGTTTCTTGCACGCAACACCGAAGCCACTTTGCTGGCCTCGCCTGGGCATTTAATGCCATTTAACGGTGCCAAAGAGGACCTCGTCCCGGACAATTCACCGAGTGAACATGACGGCTTTTATTACGCACTGCTTGAAAAACGCTCGGCTTGACCTGCTCGGCTTGCTGGCGTGTTGCTGCCTGTGGGGTGGCTGGTCAGGCGCGGCACTGGCCGATGCGCCTGTCACAGAAATCAGCAAGCTGCGCTTTGAACGCCAGGCTGATGCCGTGTTGCTGTCGGCAAGTGCCACGTTTGAACTGCCTGACGCGGTCGTTGATGCACTGCAAAAAGGTGTCGCGCTCATTTTTGTCGCTGAGGCGGACGTGTTTCGTGAGCGCTGGTATTGGACCAACAAACGGGTAGCCCATGCCGAACGTCACATGCGTCTGGCCTTTCAACCCTTGACACGGCGCTGGCGGCTCAATGTCGCCTCGGGCCACATCAATCCCAATGGCATGGGGGTCGCGCTCAACCAAAATTTTGAAACCCTGGCGGAGGCGCTCGCGGTCGTGCAGCGTCTGTCGCGCTGGAAGATTGCCGACATGACGGAGCTGGAGGCTGGACAAAACCACTTCGTGGAGTTTCGCTTTCGTCTGGACGTGTCTCAGCTACCTCGTCCCTTGCAAATCGGCACCCTGGGCCAGTCGGACTGGACGATCGAGGGTGTCGTCTCCCAGCCCCTGGTCTTTGAGGGCGCCAAGTGAGCGCAAGTCCGGGGTTACGCACCATGACTGAGCGCCTGTCTTTGCGCAATTCACGCGCCTTGCGCTGGACCGTTGGCGCTGGCTTGGCGGCCATGGTGGGCGTGGGGCTGGTGCTGCTGTTTTTGCTGACGCAGGCCACCAACAACCGGGAGATGTACGAGCGCAATTACACCCGCTTGTTCACGCTCAACGTCGTCGTGGCCAGTCTGCTTTTGGTGGTGATCTTCTGGATTGCCTATCGCTTGATGCGGCGCTTGCGACAACGCAAATTTGGCAGCCGTCTGCTGGTCAAGCTGGCCGCCGTTTTTGCCCTCGCCGGTTTTGCGCCTGGCATGTTGATCTATGTGGTGTCTTACCAGTTCGTCTCGCGCTCCATTGAGAGCTGGTTCGATGTCAAGGTGGAAGGCGCCTTGGAGGCCGGCCTGAGCTTGGGGCGCGCCACCCTGGAAACCTTGTCCAAAGAACTGGCCAGCAAAACCCGCGCCACGGCCGAGCAACTGGCCGATACCTCAGACGCCAGCGCTACCTTGCCGCTGGAGCGGGCACGTGAGCAACTAGGGGCCAGTGAGGTGCTGCTCTGGAGTGCCTCGGGCCAGTTGATCAGCGCCTCAGGACAAGCCAGTTACCAACTCAACACCGATAAACCTACACCAAGCCAGTTCAGAAATGCTCGGCTCCAGCGCGCCATTACCTGGATTGAGGGGCTTGATGATGCCGTCCCTGGTGCGCCGCCTAACGCCCGCATGAAAGCACTGGTGCTGGTATCCAGTCTGAGCGTGGGTTTGATGGCTGAGCCGCGTTTTCTGCAAGTGACGCAGGTACTTCCTGTCACGCTGGTGGCCAATGCACTGGCCGTGACTGAGGCTAACCGTGAGTACCAAGAGCGCGCGCTGGCGCGCGAAGGGCTCAAGCGCATGTACATCGGCACCCTGACCTTGAGCCTGTTTCTGGCCGTGTTTGGCGCGGTGCTGCTGGCGGTGGTGCTGGGCAACCAAATAGCGCGCCCCTTGCTGCTGTTGGCTGACGGCGTGAACCAGGTGGCTGCGGGTGATTTGACGCCTAAAGCCTCGCTGCAAGGCAAAGACGAACTCGACGGCCTGACTCGTTCCTTTGCCGACATGACCCAGCAACTCGCCGATGCCCGTCAGGCCGTCGAGTCCAGCATGGTGCAGGTCAACGCGGCACGGGCGAATTTGCAAACTATTCTGGACAACTTGACGGCAGGTGTCATGGTGCTGGATGCACAGGGTGTCATTCTGTCCTCTAACCCGGGCGCCACGCGTATATTGCGTGTGCCATTGGCGGCGTATGAAGGTCGGCGGCTGACCGATATTGCGGAACTGCAGGTTTTTGCCCAAAGCGTGCAGCAGCAGTTTGATTCCTTCCTGGGCGTGCAGGAGACGCACGGCCTGGACCACTGGCAGCAGTCCATTGTGCTGGGCAACGCAGCGCCAGAAATGCCAGGCCAGCAGGCTGACAATGCCATTGTGCTGATTGCCCGTGGCGCCCAACTGCCTGGCGCCAACCGGTTGCTGGTGTTTGATGATATTTCTGAAATTGTCTCGGCCCAGCGTGCGCAAGCCTGGGGCGAAGTGGCCCGGCGCCTGGCACATGAAATCAAAAATCCGCTAACGCCAATTCAGTTATCAGCCGAGCGACTGGCCATGAAGCTGACGGGCAAACTGGCGCCGCCAGAAGAGGCGCTGCTCACCAAATCGGTCAAAACCATTGTTGACCAGGTCGATGCGATGAAGCGCCTGGTCAACGAGTTTAGAGACTATGCGCGATTGCCGGCCGCGCAACTACTGCCTTTGGACCTCAATGCGCTGGTGACCGAGGTGGTTCATTTGTACGAGAGCGATAACGCGCCCGTCCCCATCGCCATGGAGCTCGATCCTCTGTGTCCGCCGATTCTGGGTGACGCCCAGCAATTGCGCCAGGTGCTGCACAACCTGCTGCAAAACGCACAAGACGCTACCGAAACCGCAGGCGTGCATGATCAAGCCTTGCGGGTACTCGTCAAAACCCAATGGAACGACAACGTGCGTCGCGTGCGCCTGAGCGTGTTAGACAGCGGCACCGGGTTTCCCGAGCACATACTCAAACGTGCCTTTGAGCCCTACGTCACCACCAAGTCCAAAGGGACGGGCTTGGGCCTGGCGGTGGTCAAAAAAATTGCCGATGAACATGGCACGCGGGTAGACATTGCCAACCGCGTGGTGGACGGCCAAGTGCTCGGTGCACAAGTCTCGTTATCATTCGCCATTGACAATGTTGTGCCGACTCCGTTGGCCGACTCCGGTATATCTGAGGAACGCGCGTAATCATGGCAAACATTTTGGTGGTGGACGATGAACTCGGCATCCGTGACCTGTTGCGGGAAATCCTGCATGACGAAGGGCACACCGTAGAAGTCGCTGAAAACGCCGCACAAGCCCGCGCTGCACGTTTGCGTGAACGGCCTGACCTGGTGCTGCTCGACATCTGGATGCCCGACACCGATGGCGTCACACTTTTAAAAGAATGGTCCTCAACCGGCGCGCTCACCATGCCGGTCATCATGATGAGCGGTCACGCCACCGTGGAGACTGCCGTGGAGGCCACCAAAATCGGCGCCTTGGCGTTTTTGGAGAAACCCATCACGCTGCAAAAACTACTCAAAGCAGTGGCCATGGGTTTGGCGCGCAGCATGGTGGGGAAAGTCGATGCTTCCATGATGGCGGTATCGACCACGCAAAAGGTGGAGTTCTCTGTTCTGATGGAACACGCCGGGCTCAAGACCATCGAACCCGGCTTGCAAGCCCAGCAAAGCTTTATGCTTGACAAACCCCTGCGCGAATCGCGGGACGAGTTTGAAAAAGCCTACTTCGAGTACCACCTGGCAAAAGAAAACGGTTCCATGACACGGGTGGCAGAAAAGACCGGCCTGGAGCGAACCCACCTCTACCGCAAACTCAAACAGTTGGGCGTGGACTTGAGCAAAGGCAAGCGCCAATCCCACTAGTTGGTGGGCTTGCCAGCAGAGCCGCAGTGCCTCTGTTGCGTGGGTTTGCTAATCCTCAAGGTCGAGGGGCTGGTATTTAAGAATTCGCAAATGGATAACGCTGACTGTGTTCAGGATGAAGGGGCTGTTTCCCCTTTCTCTTTAACAGGAGTCTTCATCCATGCGTTCAATCCAACTTTCTCACATGTCCGTGGCCGCTTTGCTTGCTATGGCATCGGTCACCGCCGTTCACGCCCAGCAAGCAGGCGACACCATAGTGGCCATTGGTGCGGCCAGAGTTTCCCCTGATCTCTCATTGGGGGCCTTGACCTCAGTCGGGCCTTTTGCCAGCGCGTTCAACCCGGTGACTGCAGGGGCCACGGCGTCGGCGGGTTACGCTGAGACGCTGTCTTTCAGCGTGCTGCGGATGTTTACTGACAATGTGGCCGTCGAATTTTCTTTGGGCGTACCACCGACAATCAATGTCGATGTGTACC
>JBIKZP010000118.1:0-6605 GCA_044354655.1 Rhodoferax sp.
TCGCGCAAAGCCATAGCCACTGCGCTGGTAGCCCTGGGCCAGCAACGCCCCCGGCATGGCGAACTCGTCTACCCCGGTACCTGCCGCAACGCCGGGCACACCGGCGCAGGCCTCGCCTGGCGGCTATGCACCGCGGCCAGCACTGTGTACTGGCAAGACCGGCGCCTGGGCGCACAGCAGCAAGACGTGGGTGAGGAGGTGGGCGACTTTGTGTTGAAACGCGCTGATGGCTGCTTTAGCTACCAGTTGGCTGTGGTGGTGGACGACGCTGCCCAGGGCATCAGTCATGTGGTGCGCGGGGAAGACCTGGCCGACAACACCGCGCGTCAAATCGCGCTGCAAGGCGCACTGGGCCTGCCCACGCCTAATTACCTGCACACTCCCCTGGTGCGTAACGCGCAGGGCGAAAAACTGTCCAAACAAAGCGGCGCGAAGGCCTTGGACACCCGCGAGCCCCTGGCCGCCCTCAACGCAGCCGCCAGTTGTCTGGGCCTGCAGCCACACAGCGGGCATATGGGCAGCGCGCTGGCAGCCTGGGTGCTGCAATGGCGGGCTCTTTACAATCCGGTCCCGTGAACGATACAAAACCTGCTCCCCCCTCCACTGCACCGGCCGCCGAGTTGACTACGCCCAGCCCTGGCGCTTCTGAACCCGGCAAGACACGCCGCATCCGTCCCAGCCATGCGGCACCCGACAACGTGGCCTACCCCAAAGCGATTAAAAGTTTTGTGCGCCGCGCCGGCCGCACCACCACCGGCCAAGCCAAGGCGTTTGAAGACTTGGGGCCAAATTTTCTGCAACCCTATCAGGCCAGCCTGCTCGATTACGCCGCCTGTTTTTCTACGCCCAGCGCCACCGCCACGGCAACAACCGCCCGCCTCAACATTCTGGAAATCGGCTTTGGCATGGGCGAGGCCACCGCCCATATTGCGGGCTTGATGCCGGAGAAAAACTTTATCTGCTGCGAGGTGCATGAGCCTGGCGTGGGCGCTCTGCTCAAACGCATAGGCGAGCAAAACCTGCGCAACATCCGCATCGTCGCGCACGACGCCGTGGAGGTCATCGACCACATGCTGGCGCCAAGCAGCCTGGACGGCGTCCACATTTTTTTCCCCGACCCCTGGCACAAGAAAAAACACAACAAGCGCCGCCTGATTCAGCCCGGTTTAATTGCCAAACTGGCCGCGCGCCTGAAGCCCGGCGGCTACCTGCACTGCGCCACCGACTGGCAGCCCTACGCCGAGCAAATTCTGGAAGTCCTCAGCGCCGAGCCGCTCTTGCGCAACCCGGCCGCGCAGACGCACCCGGAACTGGCCGGCTACGCCCCCAAGCCCCATTACCGCCCACTGACCAAGTTTGAAAACAGGGGCATCAAGCTCGGCCACGGCGTATGGGACCTGGTGTTTGAACGCGTCTAACCCGAGTCAGACGGGGTGAGTCCCTCAGCCGGCATCTTTAAACCTGCGGCTCGCCACGGCGTCGGCCCCAGCCAAGTGGTGCTGCCCCCAGGCCCATGGCCCAGCGTGCTGGCTTTTTTGATTTCGCGATTTACGACCATTGACGCCGCCACCTGGCAGCAGCGCGTGGCCTCGCGCGAGGTGATGGACGAATACGGCGTGCCCATCACGTCACAGCGTCCTTACCAAGCCGGCTTGCGGGTGTACTACTACCGCGCCGTGGCGCAAGAACCGCGCATTCCGTTTGAGGCTCAGGTGTTGTTCCAGGACGAGCACCTGCTGGTGGTCGATAAGCCGCACTTTTTGCCGGTGATGCCGTCCGGGCGCTATGTGCAGGAAACCTTGCTGGTGCGTCTGAAACGCCAATTGGGGCTGGACGACCTGGTGCCGATTCACCGGCTGGACCGCGACACCGCCGGGCTGGTGCTGTTCTCCATTCAACCGGCCACGCGCAATGCCTACAGCGCGCTGTTTCGGGAGCGCTCGGTGCACAAAACCTATGAAGCCATTGCACCCTGGCGCGCTGACCTGACGCTGCCGCTCACCCGCCAAAGTCGTATTGAGGAGGCTGGGCACTTCATGCTGCAGCACGAGGTCAGTGGCCCGGTCAACGCCACCACGCACATTGCGCTGCTGGAGCGACTAGGCGAGCAGGCCCGCTACCAGCTCACCCCCGTGTCCGGCCAGCGCCACCAATTGCGGGTGCACATGGCGGCGCTGGGCCTGCCCATTGCCGGTGACGGTCTGTACCCGGTGCTCACGCCCGAGGGCGAGGTGAACTACGCCCTGCCCTTGCAGCTGCTGGCGCGCCAACTCCGGTTCACCGATCCCGTGAGTGGTTCGCCGCAGTGCTTTGAAAGCCAGCTGCGCCTGCTCTGGCCACCGCCGAATAACGCTGAATAACGCTGAATAGCAGGCCTGATTTCAGGCCTTGATTTCCTTGGCGCTGATTTGGTACTTGAAGTCATCGGGCGCGTAAGAGTCCAAACGGCCGCTGGCGTTTTCTGCCACCGGGTACATGAAAAATCCCAGCTTGGCGCCCTGGCTTTTGGGCAGCAACAGATCGTGCGCCGTATTGAAGGCCATCCAGTTGCCCTCCCAGCTGCCAAACAAGGCCTTGTTGACCGGCGCCACCACGGCGTGCTGCGGGCTCTTGATCCAGTCGGAGGTTTCCTGGCGCATCACTTTGGTGACATCGGCCGGGTCCATCGCCACCCAGCCATGGGCGGGCAAGTAGACCTCGGCCCGGCAATGTTGCGCGCCCTTGAGGCTGGCCGAATTGCCGCCCAGCTCCTTGTAGCCAAAGGCCGAGGGCGCCACGCGCAAGCCATACACATCACGTGCGGGCAGGCCGACGGCGCGGCACAGGCCCACAAACAGGGCGTTCAAGTCAGCGCACTTGCCGCTCAGGTTGCCGGTTTCCAGCATGGTCTTGATATCGCCTTCGCCGCAGCCGCGCACCTTGGGTTCGCGAAAGGTGTTGGCCACGATCCAGTCAAACAGCTTTTGCGCTTTTTCAGCCTCGGTGCTGGCGCCCTTGATGGCGGCTTGCGCGGTGCTGCGCACAATGCCGTCCGTGGGCAGCAGTTGGGTCGGCTGGGTCCAGGCCTTGAGCGTGGCAGCGTCTTCTGTCTGGGCGGTCTTTTGCGTCCAGTTGACGGCGCGGTTTTGCGTTTGAATGCGGCTGGTGAGCTCCACAAAAGGCTGTGCTTCACTGCCCACAAATTCTGCGTACAGCAGGTGAATACCTTGTTTAGCGTCTTTCACCAGCTCGGTCTTGCCGTTGCTGGAAAAGCTGCTGTCCTGCGACTTTTGCCAGTCGGTATTGACTGAGGGAATGGGCAGCCAGACGCGGGTTGCGCCCTGCGGCTTGGCCAAGTCAACGCGGGTGGTGACCTCAAAGATGCGCCAGTTGCCAGGCTGCGGGTTGAACTGGCGCTCCACGGGGGTTTGGGCGAAAGACAAGGCCGGTAGGGCGCAAGCTGCAGCAGCGGCTGTTGTTTGTTGAAGAAAAATGCGGCGGCCCAAGGGGCGAGCGGTGGTCATAAAAAGAACTCCGGAATAGTGAGGAAGCAGGCGCAGTCGGCGTAGGTCAAGGTACGCCGAAACTGGCACGGGCAGACCGGGACGCGCCCGGTACTGCCGCGCGATTATCGCTGGGCGATTTGCGCGGGCTTAGGGAGGGCGAACAATGGTGTGAGCAAGCGGGCCGCCTCTGGCGTATTCCAGTCCAGGCCACCGCGTACCACGCTGCGTACCCGGCCATCCGCACCGACCAGCACGGTGCTGGGAAACACCGTCACGCCCCACTGGCGCGCCAGCTGCCCTTGCAGGTCGGGCAACACCGGCAAGCGCAAATTCTCGCGCTGGGCAAAACGCTGCGCCACGGCGGGTGACTCTTTGAAATTGACCGTTAGCACCACAAGCCGCTGCGCGGCGTAGGTGGTGGTCAAGGCCTGCAGCGAAGGCATTTCAGCGCGGCACGGTTCGCACCAGGAGGCCCAGAAGTTGATCACAACCCCTTGGCCGCGCAGGTCGGTGAGGCGCCAGACCTGGCCATCAAGGTCGGCAGCCACCAGCGCAGGCACCGCTTTTTTAGCCGGCCAGGGCAGCACCTCGTACCCTTGGGACCCGGCGGATGTGAAGCTGACGGCCAGCAGGGCAATGGCCAGGGCGGCGCGGCCGTACGCGAGGCGCGGACTGCCGCAGCTTGGGGCCTCGCCGTGACGGGTTAGAGCTTGCCTGTGACCCAAGCTTGCACGCTGGCCAGGGCCGCGTCCAGTTTGGCGGGCTCGGTGCCGCCGGCCATGGCCATGTCGGGTTTGCCGCCGCCTTTGCCACCCACTTGGGCGGCAATGAAGTTGACCAACTCGCCGGCCTTGACCTGGCCCATGCAGTCTGGCGTCACACCCGCTGCGATCTGCACTTTGTCGCCGTCCACAGCACCCAACACGATCACGGCAGACTTCAGCTTGTCCTTGAGTTTGTCCATGGTGTCGCGCAGGGTTTTGGTGTCGGCGGCTTCCAGGCGAGCCACCAAGAGCTTGACGCCTTTGATCTCGACCGCCTGCGTCAGAAGCTCGTCACCCGCTGCCGAGGCCAGCTTGCCTTTGAGCGCGGTAATTTCTTTCTCCAATGCCTTCACATGGTCCAGCACTTGGCCAACGCGCTCGGTCACCTCGGCCACCGGGGCTTTGAGCGTCTGGGCCACTTGCTCCACCGTGTGTTCCAGGTGCTGCATGTAGGCCAGCGCGTTGTTGCCCGTCACCGCTTCAATGCGGCGCACGCCGGAGGCCACGCCGCTCTCGGCCACAACCTTGAACAGGCCAATGTCGCCGGTGCGCTGCACGTGGGTGCCGCCACACAGTTCGGTGGTGCTGCCAATGTCCAGCACGCGCACGATCTCGCCGTATTTCTCGCCAAACAACATCATGGCGCCCGTTTGCTTGGCCTCTTCGATGCCCATCAAACGCGCCTGGGTGGCCGCGTTGCTCAGAATCTCGGCGTTCACCAGTTGCTCGATTTCAACGATCTGCGCCTCGGTCACCGGGGCGTTGTGCGAGAAGTCAAAACGGGTGCGCTCGGGCGTGACCAGGCTGCCCTTTTGCATGACATGGCCGCCCAGTACCTGGTGCAGGGCATGGTGCATCAAGTGGGTCACGCTGTGGTTGCGCATGGTGGCCGCGCGCCTGGCGGTGTCCACCTGGGCCGCGACGGCGTCGCCCACCTTCAGGGTGCCCGTGCTCAGCACGCCATGGTGGCCAAACACATCGGCCTTGATCTTTTGGGTATCGGCCACCGCAAAACTGGCGCTGGCGTTGGCGCCGAGCAGCACGCCCTGGTCACCCACCTGGCCACCGCTTTCGCTGTAGAACGGGGTGGTGTCGAGCACCACTACGCCGGATTGGCCGGCGCTCAGGCTGCTGACGGCCACGCCGTCTGCATATAGGGCGAGCACGCGGCTCTGGGCGTCCAGGCGCTCGTAACCGACAAAGTCGTTGCCCTCGCCGCTGTACTCCAGCGCGCGGTCTTGCTTGAACTTGCCCGCGGCACGGCCCTGTGCTTTTTGTTTTTCCATGGCGGCATGAAAGCCGGCGTCGTCCACACTCAGGCCACGCTCCCGGCACACGTCAGCCGACAGGTCCAGCGGGAAACCAAAGGTGTCGTGCAGCTTGAAAGCCACATCACCGGGCAGCACCTGAACGCCGCCTTCCAACGCCGCGTCCAGAATTTGCATGCCATTGGCCAGGGTCTCGAAGAAACGTTCTTCTTCTGCCTTGAGCACCTCAGAGATGCGTTGCTGGTCGGCCGCCAGCTTGGGATAGGCCGCGCCCATCAGCGCCACCAGGTCGGGCACCAGTTTGTGGAAGAACGGCGTGCCCTTGCCCAGCTTGTAGCCGTGGCGAATGGCGCGGCGCACGATGCGCCGCTGCACGTAGCCGCGGCCTTCGTTGGACGGCGTCACGCCATCGCTGACCAAAAAAGCGGTGGCGCGAATGTGGTCGGCAATCACCCTGAGCGAGTTGTTTTTCAGGTCGGCGCAGCCGGTTTCGCGCGCGGCGGCCTGGATGAGCGCGTCAAAAATGTCAATCTCGTAATTGCTGTGCACGTGCTGCAAAATAGCCGCCAGGCGCTCCAGGCCCATGCCGGTGTCCACGCACGGGGCGGGCAGCTTAACCAGGCTGCCGTCGGGCTGCATGTCGAACTGCATGAACACGTGGTTCCAGATTTCAATGAAGCGGTCGCCGTCTTCACCCGGGCTACCGGGAGGGCCGCCAGGAATGTGGTCGCCGTGGTCGTAAAAAATTTCGGAACAGGGACCGCACGGGCCGGTGTCGGCCATCATCCAGAAGTTGTCGGAGGCGTATTTTTTGCCCTTGTTGTCGCCAATGCGCACAATGCGGTCCGCTGGCAGTCCAATTTCTTGGTGCCAGATGTCGTAGGCCTCCTGGTCGTCAATGTAGACAGTCACCAGCAGCTTCTCGGGGGGCAGTTTGTAAACCTGGGTCAGCAGCTCCCAGCCCCACTTGAGCGAGTCGCGCTTGAAGTAGTCACCAAAGCTCCAGTTGCCCAGCATCTCGAAAAAGGTGTGGTGGCGCGCGGTGTAGCCCACGTTTTCCAGGTCGTTGTGCTTGCCGCCAGCGCGCA
>JBIKZP010000119.1:0-6599 GCA_044354655.1 Rhodoferax sp.
CTAGGTTGAGCCGCTCAAGCCGCAACACACTGCGCTCCATTCGGCGCAGTCGCTCGTCGTATTGCTCCACACCCAGGTTGTCGATCTGGTTGGCAATCTCTTCGGCCAGGCCCGGGGTCACCAGCAGGCGCGCCAGGTCCAGCTCAAGTTCCGGCGCGGGCATTTGAAGCGCTTGGGCAGGCGCACTGCGGCCCGCTGAGGGCGGGGCGTTGTACGAGGATTCATCCGCCATTTCATTAACGACTTCCTGAACATCGTCGGCCGAAAATAAAAATTTTTCGCTCAGCAAGCCCAGCAGCAGCAAGCGATCGCACAAGAGATTGATACGCCGCGGTATGCCGCCTGCGCCGTCATGGATGGCCTGGAACGCAGCAGACTCAAAGGTGGGCTTGTTGCTGGCGCCGGCATGGTTCAGGCGGTGTTCAATGTAGGCTTGCGTCTCTGCGGCATCGAGCGGGCCAATATGGCAGGTAGCACTCACACGCTGGCGCAACTGCTGCATGCTTTCGCTTTGCAAAATGGCGCGAAACTCGGGTTGCCCCACCAGAAAGGTTTGCAACAGCGCCTGCTGCCCGTACTGAAAATTGGACAACATGCGCAACTCTTCCACCGCCTGGGGCGTGAGGTTTTGCGCTTCATCCACGATCAACAGGCAGCGCTTGCCCTGGCTGACCTGGGTCACCAGAAAGGCTTCGAGCGCCATCAGCACATCGACCTTGTCGACATCTTTCACGCGCACGCCAAACGCGGCGCCCACCATGCGCACCACGTCTTCACCATCGAGCGTGGTGGTGACCAGGTTGGCGGCCACCACCTGCTCGGGGTCCAGGCTGGCCAGCAGCCCCCGAACAAGGGTGGTTTTACCCGCCCCTACGTCACCGGTGATGACGATGAAGCCCTCACTTCTTTGCACACCGTATTCCAGGTAGGCCTTGGCGCGCCGGTGCTGCTTGCTGCCGAAGTAAAACTCGGGGTCTGGGTTGAGTTGAAACGGTTTGCTGTGCAAGCCGTAAAAAGATTCATACATGGTTCAGAACTGCACGGTCAGGTTGGCGGTCAGGACGTTTTCGGTATAGGACGACGCGGCGCTGCTGAACCGCACCCGGTTGACGCCCACCGACGCCGCACTGCGCTGGCCCAATGGGGTCGCTAAGCTCAGGCTCATGCTGCGCAGGCTGCTGTCTTGTGCGCTGAGCGCGCCCGAGGTATTGACACGCGAGAGCGCCAGCGCGGCGGAATAGTCTGGCGTGAGCCGGTGCGCCAGGTTGACGCTGAAACCCTGCTGCACCAGTTGGGCGCTGCTGCTGAAGTCGTCGGTACCGGAGGTCAGCGTATCGAGCCGTCGGCCTTCGCTGCGACTGGCCAGCAGCGTGACGGTGCTGCGCTGCCCCAACAAGGCGAGCGACAAGTCCTGGCGCCGCTGCACAGACAAGGCCGAGGTTAGAAAGCTGCGGGTCACCGTGGCATCTGGGCTCAGGTTGTTGGCTTGCAAAAAGCCATTGACCAAGCGCGCCCGCGCAGCCGGGTCGGGCTGCACGGTTGCAAATTGGCTGAACAACAAATCGTAGATAGAGCCCAGCCCCACTTGCGCCACCTGGCTGGGCGTGCTCACCACGTCTTTGCTGTCGGTGTATCGCCAGACGGTGCGCCCCGTGCGGTGCTCCAGGCTGACGCTGTGCGCCACGCCAAATGAGCGGTTCTGGCGCGAGGCAGACAAGCGGGTCATCTCGGAGGCGGCCCAGTTGAGCCCAACGCCCTGGGTGGTGTAGCTTTGCTGGTTCAGGCTGGTGTAGTTGTTGGACTCCCGGCCCACATTGGCCGAGGCGCTGAGCTGTGGCATCAGGGCGTAAGACAGGCCCAGGCTTTGTGCGCTGGAGCGCGTGCTGCGCCCCTGCTCGTAATCCACCGCTTGTGTGCTGGCCTGCGCCGACCAGCCGAGCTGGCTAAAGGCGGTGGCCCCGCTGAGCGCCACACTGGCGTCATCGGTGCTGACATCCGACACCGCGCTGCTGCGGCTTTGCGTCAGGCTGTGGCTGTAGCGCGCCTCGTAGCTGGCCAGGTCCATGAACTGGCCGCGCAGGTACGGCGTCAGACGGTAACTCGACACCTCGGTCTGATTCTCCACAACGGCGGTGCTGCGGCTGGGCTGTGTGCCCAGCGCTGAAATGGTTTGCTGCGATATCTTGCCGCTGAAGTCCACAAACACCCGCTGGTTCACCAGCTCCAGCGTGGCCAGCGAATTCATGGCGTGCTGGGTTTGCCGGGGCGATGAGTCCTGGGCATAAAAGACTTCATTGAAGCCGTAGTCTAAAAAGCCCCGCAAACGTCCTGCGTCACTGCTGACGCGCAAGGCCGGGTTGACCACGGTCACCTGCTCTGACTGTTTATTGGTGGCGCTGAGCCGCACGTTGTCGGTGAAGGTCTGCGCCAGCGTGAGGCTGGGCACCACCCGCAGGCCGACGCGTGGCGCTCGTTCGGCCTGCAACCCCGCTTCGGCTGCCTCGGTTGCTTCGGTCGCTTCGGTTGCTTCAAACATCGCCGGACTGTCCTGAGCCTGCGCCAGGGCAGACGACAGCAGCAGGCAACCCAGCAGCGGTGCGCGGGTCTGCCACAGCGACCGCCTCAAACCCGTGGGAGGCACGCCAGACCTTGCCGTCATACGCCGCACGCCCATCATCCCGCCTGCTCTTGGCCGTAGGCGTAACCGTAGCCATAAATTTCACGGGCTGAAGCGCTGGCCTTGTTAAGCAGCATCAACTTGACCGGACAGGCCTCAAGGGTGGCCAGTGCCTGCTCCACGTCTGCACGCAAGGTGCTCTCGGCCTGTACCACCATCACCACCTGACCCATGTGGGTGGCCAGCACACGCGCCTCGGTGGTGGGCAGCAGGGGCGGCGAATCAAAAATGATGATGCGGTCGGCGTAGCGTGTGGCCATGTCTGCCAACAGGCGGGCCATGGCATCGCTGGCCAGCAACTCGGTGGCACGCGCATGGGGCGTGCCACTGGGCAACAGGGTCAGCTTGTTGATGTTGGTCTTGAGCAGCATGCTGGACAAATCACGGCTCTCGTCCTGCACCAGGTCAAGCAAGCCCGGGCCTTCGGGCAAACCCAGCACCGACATCACAGAAGGCCGGGCCACATCGGCGTCTACCAGCATCACCGTGTAATCCATCTCGGTGGCCATGCTCATGGCCAAGTTGATGGCCGTGAAGGTTTTACCCTCACCGGGCAAGGCGCTGGACACCATGATCAGGTTGCCGTTGAGCACGCGCGAGGCGCCCTTGCTCATGGCGTTGCTGATCAAGGGCCGCTTGATGACGCGAAACTGGTCGGCAATTCGGGAGCGTGGCGCGTTCGGACTCACGATGCCAGCAGCCGCCAGCGCGTCCAGATCAATGTCAATGCGCCGGGACAAGGCGCCAGAGGGGAACTCCTGCACACGGGCAGATGTCTCTGGCTGGCGCAGCGGGACGGTCTTGTCCTGCGGCAAGTCCACCCCTGCCTGGCGAAGCTGTTGCAGCCTGTGTGCGGCCTGCTCAATCAAACTACTCATAACGTTAATACCCCGCCGTTCCGGTCTTGAGAGACAACACAATCATTCCAGCCAGGAAGACCAGCAACAAGCTGAACCATCCTGCCCAATACTTTTTCAATTCGCGGCTGTTGTGCTGCACCGTGCCTTCGCCCATGACATAGGTCACCACCCCCAGCAGGGGCAGACCCAGGCGATCGCGCAGGGCGCGGGCATCGTAAAAAACGGCGCGCAACTGGCTGGCGACGAAGGCGCTCATCAAGCCGGCCAGCAAGCCCACCACCAGGGCCAGGGGCATCAACAGCAAGCGGTTGGGCGCCACCGGCTGGGGCGAGACGCGTGGCGGGTCAATCAGCCGGAAGTCGGCTACGCCGGCGGCACTTTCTAGGTCGCCCGACAAGGAGGCCGACTCGCGCCGGGAAATCAGGTCGTTGTAGTTTTTCTTGTTGACCTCATAGTCCCGGTTGATCTGGGCAAACTCGGCTTCAATTTGCGGCGCTGTTTTCATGAGCGTTCGGGTTTTGCTGAAGCGGCCCTCGTATTCACTGACGCGTGCGCGCAGCGCTGCCACCTGAACCTCGGCGCTGGCCAGCATGCGCTGCAACTCTTGCGAGGCCAAACTGGCGCCCCCCGTGGCCGCGGGGTAGGCCATGGCGGTTTTACGCAGCTCCTGCACTTCCTTGCGTTTTTGCTCTTCCAGCTCCTTGATCAGCTTGCGCGTGCTGACCACATCGGGGTGCTGCTCGGTAAAGCGTTGCAGCAGGCCGTCGAGGTTGCGGCGCTGGAATTCAATGCGTGAATCCAGCTCCGGCGTTGCAATGGTTGCGGCGGACTCCTGCAACAAGCTGCGCGTGGTGAGGCTTTCGCTGTTGGACTTTTCAGCCTCCAGCTGGCGGCTGGCCGAGTCGCGGGCGTTGACGGCTTCACGCAGGGCCAGCCGGGCCTGGTCGAGCTGGCTGCTGACCACGCCAAGCTGGGAAGACATGTCTTTGCCATCGGTGGTTTGCAACTCTATGTTGCGCACCTTGAATTCTTTCAGCCGGGTCTCGGCTTCTTCCAGTTTGGCAACATAGGTCTTGATCTGTTCGTCAATGAATTTTCGGGCCGTGTCGCTGTCCTTGCGGGTGTCGCCCATGCTGGACTCGACAAAAATAGACACCAGCGACTGCACCACGCGTTTGGCTTTTTCAGGGCTGGGGTCGCGGTAGGAAATGATGTAGAGGTTGTCGCGGCCTACGGTTTTGATCTCCAGGGTTTTCATCAAGGTGTCAATCAACACTTCATGGTCACTGCGCGACTGGCTTTTCAGGTCCAGGTCGGCCATGCGGATCAAGCGCTCTACGTTGGGCCGGCTGATCAGGGTGCGGCTGAGCATCACCACCTGCTGCTCCACATTGGGCTGTATCGCCAGGCCGGACATGAGGGGTTTGAGGATGGACTGGGTGTCCACATAAATGCGCGCCGTGGCCTCGTATTTATCGGGCACGGCCAGCACCACCAGGGCGCCCAGGGCGGTCATGCCCCAGGCAACCAGCAGCCCCAGCCAGCGGTGTTTCCACATGCTTCGGGCAGCCGACATCAATTGGCTCAGCAGCTCATCCATCGGATTAGTTCTTTATGGTGAAGAGTTGGGGTTCTGCAGCGCCTTATTCAGACGCTCACAGACGTTTACTGACGTTTACTGACGTTTCCAGACGTTGCTGGCCAAGGCGTTTTCAGCCCTGGCACGTGGCGGCTAGTTTTTAGAACCAGCCCTGGGGAATGATCAAAATATCGCCCGGGCGCATTTCTACGTTGGCAGAAATGTCACCGCGTTTGACCAGGTCCTTGATGCGGACCGACAGCCGCTCACCGCCAGCCGCTGTGCGGGTGATGGAGGCGGCATTGCCATCGGCAAAATCGGTTAGCCCGCCCACGGCAATCATCACGTCCAGCAAGGTCATCTTTTGTTTGTAGGGCAAGGCCTGCGGCTTGGCTGCTTCGCCCACCACGCGAATTTGCTCGCTGTAAGGTCCCACAAAACCGGTGACGATGACGGTGACTACCGGGTCGCGCACCAACTTGCTTAAAGCGGCTTCAACGTCCCGCGCAATCTCGGTCGTGGTCTTTCCCTGCGCCACCAGTTCATCAACCAAAGGGGTGGAAACCTTGCCGTCCGGGCGTACCGGCACTGAGGACGACAACTCCGGGTTGCGCCAAACAATGATGCTCAAAGCATCGCCCGGACCCACGATGTAGTTGTAGTCTGGCGTTGCCGCCAACGCGGGCGCCGCCGGCAAGGCGCCCGACGAATACCCGGCACAGCCGGTGATCAGCGCAGCAAGCACGCTCAATGCCAGCCAGCGCACCCCTGCCAATCGCCACGTATTGAACTGATTCAGCAGATTCAACAGATTCATACTTTTCAAGATTTACCCCTCGCTACAGATCGAAAGCAATCGTTCGACTGAGGGGCAGAATAGCTTTGGCAAGTGCTGAAAACCAGGAACTAATGCACGCTTGCGGCTTCACCTTGATCAAGGGAAGAACTATTTCACACTTTGGCGCATCCGCTACGCGTTCAATGCGTTGGACCGGTGGTTTTTGAAGGGCTGCGTCGAATAATTTCGCATGTTCATTCAATCCACCCGACCCCAAACGCATTGCCTGATGGTCTGCTCGGCCAATATATGTCGCTCGCCGATGGCCCAGGCGGTCATGCAACATCTGGTGACAGCACAAGGTGCGGGTTGGCGTATTCAAGTGGACTCTGCTGGCACCCATGGCCACCTGGCCGGAGAGCGCCCCGACCGCCGGGCTGCGCAAACCTTGTCCCGCCAGGGCTACACCATGGGCCAAGGCCGGGCACGCCAGGTGACCGCGCATGACTTGCACCGCTTTGATCTGATCTTGGCCATGGACAGCCACAACCTGGCGATGCTCAGGCAATTGGCAAGGCCTGAACAGCAGGGCAAGTTGTATCGCCTGCTGGACTTTGCCGACGCGCTGGAGGAGAAGGACATGGCAGACCCTTATTTCGGGCCGGCAAAAGGCTTTGATCGGGTGCTGGCACAGTGTCAGGCCGG
>JBIKZP010000120.1:0-6557 GCA_044354655.1 Rhodoferax sp.
GGCTTTGGCAATGCGGCGGATTTGCACCGGGTCATCGGGCAATTCGCCCTCAGATCCAGGCACACAAGGCACGCCCGCGCGGATCATGGCCTGCTTGGCCGAAACCTTGTCGCCCATGATGCGGATCGACTCGGGCGTGGGGCCAATGAACTGGAAACCACTTTTCTCGACCCGCTCAGCAAAGTCGGCGTTTTCGCTCAAAAAGCCATAGCCAGGGTGAATCGCCTCGGCATCGGTCACCTCAGCGGCGGCAATGATGGCGGGCATATTGAGGTAGCTCAAGGCTGAAGGCGCAGGCCCGATACAGACGGCTTCTTCAGCCAGCTTGACGTATTTGGCGTCTCGGTCGGCTTCGGAATACACCATGACCGCCTTCACACCAAGCTCTTGGCAGGCTCTTTGAATTCGAAGGGCGATTTCGCCCCGATTGGCAACCAGAATTTTCTTGAACATGGGGGGATGCCGTTTCAGGTCACTGAATCACGAACAAGGGCTGGCCGTATTCAACCGCCTGGCCGTTCTCGCACAGAATTTGGGTCACGGTGCCTGATTTATCCGACTCAATCTCATTGAGAATCTTCATGGCCTCGATGATGCAGACCGTTTCACCCGCTTTGACGGTGTCACCCACTTCAACAAAGGCTTTGGCACCAGGGGAGGAGGAACGGTAAAAAGTGCCCACCATGGGTGACTTGACGGCATGCACCGGAGCGGCTGCTTCAGCAACTGGCTCGACTGCTGCAGGTGCCGCAGCAGCGACCGGCATGGCCTGCATGGCCATGGGGGCTTGCTGCATCGCATAGTGCTGAACCACAGCGCCACCGCCCTTGACGATTCTGACTTTGCCCTCGGCCTCGGTAATTTCCAGCTCTGAAACATTGGAATCCGACACCAGGTCAATCAGCGTCTTGAGTTTTCTAAGATCCATGAGGTTCCCTTCCTGCTTAAAGTAACAATAGGCAAATTTACCTTAATTACCACTTATTTGTGGCCAACTTCTTTTATTTTACACTTAGTCAAGGGAGTCTGAAATAAGCCGGAGGGTCGCCGGGGCGCATCTGCTGACCTTGGCGGGCCCGTTGAAGCCTGCCAACCACCTAAGTCAGCGCCGCCCACGCTTGCAAGTCTTGCGGCGAGATTTTGCCCATTTTACGCTGCGCAATCTGGCCATCAGCGCCAATCACCACCGTGAAGGGCAAGCCTCCGGTTAAGTTACCCAAGGACTTGCTCAGCTCAATGCCCGGCATTCCGGCCAAAGCCACTGAAAAATTCAGCGGCATTTTGTCCAAGAAGCGTTTGACAGGGTCTGCCTGATCTACCGCCAAACCCAGAACTTGCCAGCCTTTGGCTGAATTTTCGGTATAAAAGCGGTTAATTAAAGGAAGTTCTTCTACACAGGGCGGGCACCAGGTAGCCCAAAAATTCAACAACAAGGGGTGTCCGCGAAATGTCGCCATCTTCACGCTAGCACCCTCGGGGCTTGTAAAGTTCAGCTGCCAGAGGTCCGAGCCTGTGGGCAGAGGCGCCGCTACCGGGGCCGGCACCGTGCGCCCCGCCTGCATACGCCAGGCCAGACCCGCGCCAGCCAGCGCGGCCGCGCCTGCTACCGTGCCAACGAGCCAGCGACGACGCAGAATTGTGGGTGATTGCTCTTCAGTCATAGCCGATCATCATGCAACAAACGCCGAACTGCCGTCAAATCACCGCGCGGCGTACGGCCTTTGGCATCCGGACGCAACGCGCCACGCACATCGTCCAGGTCATACACCAGCAAGTGAACCCCCACCTCTTCCTTCAACTCAGGGCTGAAGGCATGCACGCTCAAAGCCTCCACCGATTCGCCGTGAAAGCCCACGACCGTGCGCGGCACATAGCGCACTTGGTGGTCAATCAGCGCAATCTCGGCTGATTTGCTGTCATCGCAGAACAGTTGTATATAAATGTCTGACAAACGCGTGGCTGTGCCGTGCCACACCGCGCCCCCCAGGTACGGTCGAAAGGCCGCCATGCGCTCCATCCAGACCCCTGCCAAACGCCGCAACGCCAGTAATTCTGCGGGCTGCGTGTCCGCACAAAAGAGCGCAATGTACTCGCGCACCTCGTCTTCCACTTCATCGTTGCCGGGCAGCGGGGTGCGGCTGGGCAGGCCCAGCTGCTTGACGGCCTGACGCTTGGCCGGACCGTATTCCAGCCCCTCCTCCACCACCAAGCGCGCAGCTTGGGCTGCTATTTCAGATTTCAGGGTATCCATGGGCCTGCATTTTGCCTGTATCGGCCCAATTTCCCGTTTCCCCACGCCCTAAAATCACCCCCCATGCACATTCACATACTTGGTATTTGCGGCACGTTCATGGGTGGCCTAGCCGCTTTGGCGCGCGAGTCAGGCCACAAAGTCACCGGCTGCGACAGCGGCGTTTACCCCCCCATGAGCGACCAACTGCGTGCCCTGGGCATTGAGCTGATTGAAGGCTTTGGTGCCGAGCAACTCGCCTTGCAACCCGACATGTTTGTGGTGGGCAATGTGGTCAGCCGGGCTCAACTGGCCGACGGCAGCCCCAGATTCCCCTTGATGGAAGCCATTCTGGACGCCGGTCTGCCCTACACCAGCGGCCCGCAATGGCTGGCTGAACATGTACTGCAAGGCCGCCACGTCATGGCCGTGGCAGGCACCCACGGCAAAACCACCACCACCGCCATGCTGGCCTGGATTTTGGAAGCCGCCGGCCGGCAACCCGGCTTTTTGGTGGGTGGCGTGCCCATGAATTTTGATGTGTCGGCGCGACTGGGTACGCCAGCCCCCTCTGCGGTCGAGCGCCCTATTTTTGTCATCGAAGCCGACGAATACGACACCGCCTTCTTCGACAAGCGCAGCAAATTTGTGCACTACCGCCCGCGTACCGCCGTGCTCAACAACCTGGAATTCGACCACGCGGACATCTTTGACAACCTAGCCGCCATTGAGCGCCAGTTCCATCACCTAGTGCGCACCGTGCCCAGCACTGGCCGTGTGGTGGTCAACGGTCTGGAAGAAAGTCTGGCACGGGTGCTGCACACCGGTTGCTGGAGCGAGGTGCGCAGCTTTGGCGCCGCTGTAAGCGACTTCACCGCTCACGGTGAGCCGCATGACTTTGCAGTGCATTACCAAGGCCAACCCGTTGCGCAAGTCACCTGGGGGCTGACCGGCGTGCACAACCAGCTCAATGCGCTGGCGGCCATTGCCGCGGCCGAGCATGTGGGCGTGTCGCCCGCGCTGGCAGCGCAGGCGCTGGGTCAGTTTCACAACGTCAAGCGGCGCATGGAAGTGCGTGGCACGGTGGACTGCGCGGGCGGCAGCATCACGGTTTATGACGATTTTGCCCACCACCCCACAGCCATTCGGACCACGCTGGACGGTCTGCGCCGCAAAGTGGGGCCGCAGCAGCGCATCTTGGCGGTGTTTGAACCCCGCAGCAACACCATGAAGCTCGGCACCATGAAAGCGCAGCTGCCCTGGAGCTTGGAAGACGCCGACCTGGCTTTTTGCCACAGTGGCGGGCTGGGTTGGGACGCCCACGAAGTGCTCCACAGCATGGGCGCCAAAGCCCAGGTGGGTGCCTCCATTGACGAATTGCTCGCCCAAGTGCTGGCCCAGGCGAGGGCGGGCGACCATATTGTGTGCATGAGCAATGGCGGCTTTGGGGGCTTCCACGCCAAGCTGCTCACGGCCCTGCAAGCGCGGCGCCCTTAAGAGCGCCGCTGAAGCGGGTGCTTAAAGCGCCCGGCGCGCCTGGACGGCGTCCGACAAAACCGCCAACGACGCCCGCGAATCGTCCCAGCCCAGGCAGGCATCGGTGATGCTCTTGCCATATTCCAGCTGGGCGGCATCGTCCTTGCCCGGGGTGAACTTCTGAGCACCCGCTTTGAGATGGCTTTCCACCATCACGCCAAAAACACTGGTTGAACCAGCCGCCACTTGCGAGGCAATGTCGCGCGCCACCTCCAGCTGCTTCTCATGCTTTTTGCTGCTGTTGGCGTGGCTGCAATCCACCATCAAGGTCGCGGGCAGCTTGGCCGCCACCAGGTCCTGGCAAGCCGCGGCAACGCTGGCTGCATCGTAATTGGGCGCTTTGCCGCCGCGCAAAATCACGTGGCAGTCCGGGTTGCCATTGGTCTGCACAATCGCCACCTGGCCATTTTTGTGCACCGACAAAAAGTGGTGACCACCGGCTGCGGCCTGAATGGCGTCGGTGGCAATTTTGATGTTGCCATCGGTGCCGTTCTTGAACCCAATCGGTGCCGACAGGCCCGAGGCCAACTCGCGGTGCACCTGGCTCTCGGTGGTGCGCGCGCCAATGGCACCCCAGGAAATCAGGTCGCCCAGGTACTGGGGCGAGATCACATCCAAAAATTCGCTGCCGGCGGGCAAGCCCAGACGGTTGATCTCTATGAGCAACTGGCGCGCTATGCGCAGGCCTTCGTCAATGCGGAAGGTCTCGTCCAGGTAAGGGTCGTTGATCAGGCCTTTCCAGCCCACCGTGGTGCGGGGTTTTTCAAAGTACACGCGCATCACAATTTCCAGCGTGTCGGCGTATTGCTCACGCACCGCCTTGAGCTGGCGGGCATAGTCCAGCGCCGCCACGGGGTCGTGGATGGAACACGGGCCAATGATCACCAGCAACCGGTCGTCCTGACCGGCCATGATGTTGTGGATGTTATGGCGCGTAGCGCTGATCAACGACTCCACCGGCGTGCCGTGAATCGGAAAAAAGCGAATCAAATGTTCGGGAGGGGGTAACACGGTGATGTCCTTGATGCGTTCGTCGTCAGTCTGGCTGGTGCGATCTGTCGGTCGAGTGGACGCATACCAGGTGTCAGCGCCGAGTGCATTGGGTTGGGTGGTCATTGTGAAGCTCCTCAAATCAAATGAATAAAGTCGACAAAGCATAAAAAAACCGCCGGGGGTGGCCGGCGGTTTTTGGAAGATCAGGACGTTTTGTTTAGGTACGTTCAGAACTCTCTACCGCCGCAGGCGCTTGAGAACCAAAAATAGCTAAAGTAAAAACGGGCTGTCTTCATGCGTTGCAATGTAGCACAGGTTTTGGGCCTGCCAGCTTACGCCGTGCCGCCCACCGTCAGGCCGTCTAGGCGCAAGGTGGGCTGGCCCACGCCCACGGGCACGCTCTGGCCTTCTTTGCCACAGGTGCCCACACCGCTGTCGAGCTTCATGTCGTTGCCAATCATGCGCACGCGCTTCAGGCATTCGGGCCCGCTGCCCACCAGGGTGGCACCTTTGACCGGGTACAAAATCTTGCCGTTCTCCACCCAATAGGCTTCACTGGCCGAGAACACAAACTTACCGCTGGTAATGTCCACCTGCCCGCCGCCAAAGTTGGTGGCGTACAAGCCGCGCTTGATGCTGGCCACAATTTCTTGTGGGTCTTTGTCGCCCGCCAGCATGTAGGTGTTGGTCATGCGCGGCATGGGGACATGGGCATAGCTCTCGCGCCTGCCGTTGCCGGTGGGCGCCACACCCATCAGGCGCGCATTCATGGCGTCCTGGATATAGCCCTTCAAAATACCGTCTTCAATCAGCACATTGCGCTGGCTGGTGTTGCCTTCATCGTCCACATTGAGGGAGCCACGGCGGTCGGCAAGGGTGCCGTCATCCAGCACCGTCACGCCCTTGGCCGCCACCCGCTCGCCAATGCGTCCGCTGAAAGCACTGGAGCCCTTGCGGTTGAAGTCACCCTCCAAGCCGTGTCCAATGGCTTCGTGCAACAAAATGCCAGGCCAGCCAGGGCCAAGCACCACGGTCATTTCACCGGCCGGGGCCGGGCGAGACTCCAAGTTGGTCAGCGCAGCGCGCACGGCTTCGTCCACATATTGGGTAATGATGGCGTCGTCAAAATACGCCAGCCCAAAGCGACCACCGCCGCCGGCCGAGCCCACCTCACGGCGGCCTTTTTGCTCGGCAATCACGGTGACCGACAAGCGAACCAACGGACGCACATCAGCCGCCAGCGTGCCGTCAGCGCGCGCCACCATCACCACGTCATATTCACTGGCTAAACCGGCCATGACTTGCGCCACACGCGGGTCTTTGGCCCGCGCCAGTTGCTCCACGCGCTCCAGCAGCTTGACCTTGGTGGTGCTGTCCAGCGTGGCAATCGGGTCCACCCCACGGTACAAGGAGCGCGCCGCTGCAATTTTTGGTTTACCCACCTTGATCCGGCTCAGCGGGGCGGGCGTGGAAATGGAGCGCACGGTGCGCGCCGCATCCAGCAAGGAGGCCTCGGAAATGTCGTCTGAATAGGCAAAAGCGGTTTTTTCACCGCTCACAGCCCGCACACCCACCCCCTGGTCAATGCTGAAAGAGCCGGTTTTGACAATACCCTCCTCCAGGCTCCAGCCCTCGCTGCGGGTGTACTGAAAGTACAGGTCCGCCTCGTCGACCCGGTGCGCTTTGATCTCGGCCAAGGCGCGGGTCAGGTGAGACTCGTCGAGCCCAAACGGGGTCAGGAGCAAGGACTTGGCAATAGCCAAGCGTTCAAGAGTGGGTTCGCGTGAAATCATGCGAC
>JBIKZP010000005.1:0-21797 GCA_044354655.1 Rhodoferax sp.
GCCCCAGGTGGTCGGTGCCAAACCAATGGGTGGCATCGGGTGGGCTCAGAATCAGCGTGGCGCTGATGGCCTTGAAGTCAAACGGTACCAACCAGGGGCTGGCTATCGCAACGATCAGATGCGCCAGTACCAGCAGCAGGCCCACCGCGCCCGAGGGACGGGAGGCCATTTCTTTCAGCACCTGGGCGAAGCGACGGAACGCTCCGGGCTGAGACGGTGCAGGGCCGGATGGCAAGGGGCCTGTGCCTTTACTTGTACCTGTGCTGGTGCCTGTGAGCGTACTCATGAACGCTTCCCCACCGCAGTGCGCAGTCGTGGATTGGCCACCAAGGTCAAAAGGTCAGCACTCAGGTTAACCAACACATACACCGTGGCCACGATCAACGCAATGGACTGCACCAGCGCCAGGTCGCGGTCGGAGATGGCGCCAATCATCAGGCGGCCCAGGCCGGGGTAGTTGAACACCATCTCAATCACCACCACACCGCCCAGCAGCCAGGCCACCGTCAGCGCCACGACGTTGATCGCGGGCAGCAGCGCATTGGGCAACACATGGCGCAGCACCATGGTGCGGTAGGGCACGCCTTTCAGGGTGGCCATGCGCACGTAGTCGCTGTCCAGCACTTCAAGCATGCTGGAGCGCACGGTGCGCAGAATATGCGCGGTCATCACCATGGCCAGCACGGCCACGGGCAGAATAATCTCGGGGAAAAATTTGGCCAAGGGCGCCCCGGGCGGGGTCAGCACAATGCCGGGCAGCCAGCCCAGCCAGCCGCTGAACACCAGAATCAGCACCGTGGCAGAAACAAACTCCGGAATGGTCATGGCGCCAATGGCGAGCGATGACAGCACCAAATCCAGGGCCTTGTCGCGGCGCAGTGCGGCCAAAATGCCTGCGGCAAAAGCCAGTGGCAAGCCCACCGCCAAGGCTGTCACACCCAGCAGCAAAGAGTTTTTAAGCCGGTCTGCCACCATGCTGCTGATGGGCTTGTTGCTGTGCGCCGACAAGCCCAGGTCGCCCTGAACGGCGCCACCCGCCCAGCTTAGATAGCGCTGGTAGGCGGGCCGGTCAAGCCCCAGCTCCTTCTGGCAATTGAGCAGGCGTTGCCCCTGCGCATCTTGCTTGAGCAAGGCCGTGCAGGCGTCACCCGGCAATATCTCCAAGGCGGCAAAAATAATCAAGGACACCAGACCCAGCGTGATGACACCCAGCATCAAGCGCTGCAAGACCATTCTCAGCATGCAATACCCTCGGGAAATGGAGGTGGTGGAGGTTGCCGGTGACCCACCGGCAACTCAGGCGATCTCAGTCGATCTCAGTCGGTCGCAGGCGGTCAGTCGACCGTGATGCGGTTCCAGCGGATGGTGAAGTTTTCCACTGCGTCCAGGTTCTTCACCCGGGCCGTAGTGGCCACGTTCAAGGTGGCGTGAAAGCCCACCAGTGTGCCGCTGTTTTCCCACAGGTATTCCTGGGCCAGCTGGTACTTGGCTTTACGCTTCTCGAAATTGAGTTCCTTGCGGGCATCGTCCACCATGGCATCGAACTTGGCATCCTTGTAGAAGCTCTCGTTCCAAGTGGCGCCCGTGCGGTAAATCTCGTTCAGCGCAGAGTCGGCGGGGCGCTGGTTCCAGCGCGTCATGGAAACGGGGCGCTTCATCCAGATCTCGTTGAAGTAGCCATCCGAGGGCACTTGCACAATTTTGACGCGGATGCCGGCTGCAGCGACCTGCTGCTGGAACACCTCCGCCATGGCCGGCCACGCGCCTTCAACCGTGCTCACCGGAATTTCCAGGTCAATACCGCTGGGGTAACCCGCCTCAGCCAGCAAAGCCCGGGCCTTGGGAATATCCTGGTTGCAGGTGCCATTCCAGCGGTACTGGTCCGAGGGGCCAACCGGTGTGTCGCATGCCAGGGTACCTTGGCCACCCGCGGCCAAATCGAGCATGGCCTTGCGGTCCACCGCCAACCGGATCGCCTTGCGTACGCGCACATCGCTGTACGGTTTCACATCGGTGCGAAACACGATGCCGCGCCAGTTGCCCGTAGACACGCTTTGAAAGCTGAAGCCGCCCGTGCGCTCCAGCAGTGTTTTTTGCTGTGGGCTGATGCTGGTGGGCAACAAGTCCACTTGTTTGCCCATCAGGGCCTGAAAACGGGCCTGTGCATCAGGAATGCCGATGATCTCTACCTTGGCCACGCCGGGGGGGCCGTCAAAGTAGTTCATATTAGCCACCAGCGTGGTCGTGCCCTGCGCGTCGAACTTCTCCAGTTTGAAGGGGCCGGTGCCGATGCCCGTGGTCTTGATGGTGTCACCCGAGCCGTCCGGAATCATCATCAGCCGGTAATCGGTCAAGATCAGCGGCAGATCGGCGTAGGGCGCTGCCAGGGTCATCTTGACGGTCTTGGCATCCACCGCCTCGATCTTGTCGATCATCTTGATGGCAGCCCGCGCTGGGGAGTCCATCTTGGGATCCTGCACCCGCTTCAGGGAGTACACCACGTCAGTCGCAGTGAAAGCCTTGCCGTTATGAAAGGTCACGCCCTCGCGCAACCTGAAGGTCCACTCGGTGGCTGCAGCGTTGGAGGACCAGCTCAAGGCCAAGTCAGCGGCAGGCTTGCCGTCGAGACCCGGACGAACCAGCCGATTCATGATTTTTTCGGTCACGGTGAAGACCCGACCCTTTGAAATCGGATCGATATCAGAGGCATTGCCAAACTGCACCTCATGCGCCTGCCTCAAAGTGCCGGAGGGGGCTGCCCACGCGACCGATGTACCCGCCAACACGAACGTAGCCAGCAAATTTGCTGTTTTTTTCATATTAAGTCTCCAGAACAAATCATTAAAAAGGCTTTTCCCGGACCATACCAACACCTGCAAACACCTGGTCATGCTGTGTCTACTCAGCTCAGGCCCTATGTTGAGACTGGCAGTATGCCCGTGGGCCTAACCCCTTACAAATGACTTTTAAGACCTTCATAAATATAAAAATATTTATGCATGAGCCGCCAGGCTTAGGGCCATGGCCCCAGCATGCCGGGTTACTATTTACGCCATGTCTTACCCCTTCAGACTCATTGCCATCGGCGGTGGTGGCTTCACCCACCAGGCGGATCCGGCGATGGAAGACTTCATCCTCAGCCAGTCGGGCTGCGTGCGTCCGCGCATGGGCTTCATAGGCACCGCCAGCGACAACGACCCCGTGAAGATTGATCGTTTTTACGCGCGTTTTGCCGGCCTCTCTGACACGCTGACCCATCTGGACTTGGGCAGCAACGCCCACGACACGGCCGGCTGGGCCGAGGCCCTGGACATCATTTACGTAGGCGGGGGCAACACGCTGCGCCTGCTCGAGCAATGGCGTCTGTCCGGCCTGGACCAGGTGCTGATGCAGGCAGCGCGTCAAGGCACGCTGCTGGCCGGCGTCAGCGCTGGGGCGGTGGCCTGGTTTGACTCCGCTCTGTCAGATGCAGGCGGGCAAGGGCTGCAGCCATTGGCAGGACTGGGCCTGGTGGCTGGCAGTTGCTGCCCGCACTACGACACCGAACCCGCCCGCCCCTCAGCCTATACCGCAGCCATTGCGCAAGGCCACTTGCCCAACGGCATCGCCATTGACGATGGCGTGGCCGTGCTGCTGAACCAGCAAGGGCCGCAGCAGGTGTTCAGCGCCCGCCCAGGCGCCGGCGCCTACCGGGTAGAACACACGGCAGCGGGGGCTGTGACGACTTTATTGCCGTGACTATTGCCTTGACTATTGCCGTGACATTAGGCGGGCGGCAGGCCCCGTGATCGGGCAATATCCCCGAGCGCAGCGGTGGATGAAAGCTGGCGCGCCATCTAGCCCACGCATTTGAACTCTTGATACATAACGAAACAAATGGATACCCCGCAGAGATGACCTAATCGGCCTACCCCGGCACCATCACAGTCCTGTTCAACACCTTTTTTATAGGAACTACTGTGATGAAAATCTGGATCAAACGCTCTCTCTTGGCTCTCTTTGGGGTCTCCGTGCTGGTGGCCGGTTTGTCGGCCTGTGGCCACCGCGACCATGAGTTTGGCGGCAAGCTCAGCGCTGAGGAATTTGCCGAAAAACGCAGCAAGATGGTCGACCGCGTGGCGGGCAAACTGGACCTGAACGAAGACCAAAAAAAGCGCCTTGGCACGCTGGGCGACAAAGTCTACGAACAAAGCACGGCCTTGATCGGGCAGACCAAAGACCCGCGCGCCGAAATGAAAGCGCTGGTGGCCGCCGACAAGTTTGACCGCAGCCGTGCGCAAGCGCTCATCACCGAAAAGACGACCGTCTTGCAAACCAAGAGCCCTGAGGTAATTGCCTCGCTGGCTGATTTTTACGATAGCCTGAACCCCGCGCAGCAGAAAAAAGTACGTGACTACATGGACGGTCGCGGCCACAGGTTCTGGAGCCGCTAAGGCGTGTTCAGAAGGTGCTTTGGGTGCTGACTGTGCGATGGGACAATGCGTTATGCACCGCATTCTGCTGATTGACGACGACGCGCAACTGGGGCCGCCACTGGCGGCTTACTTTGCGCGTTTTGACATGGCGCTGGAATGTGCCCTGCGCCCCAGCACCGGCCTGGAGCGCTTGCGCCAGGGCGGGCTGGATGCTGCCATTCTGGACGTCATGCTGCCTGAGATGGATGGTTTTGCGCTGTGCCGCGCCATTCGCAAAGAAAGCGACATCCCCATCATCATGCTCACCGCGCGCGGCGAAGTGGTAGACCGCGTGGTCGGGCTGGAGCTGGGGGCTGACGACTATGTGCCCAAACCCTTTGAGCCCCGCGAGCTGGTGGCACGTGTGCAAACCGTGCTGCGTCGGCGGGTGGCCACGCCGCTCACTATGACGGGCGCAGGTGCTGTGAGCGAAAACTCGACTCGCCTGACTTTTGACGGCTTGGTCATTGACCCCGCTACCCGCCGTGTGCAGCGCCAGGGCGAAGCGCTGGAACTGACCAGCACCGAATTCGATTTGCTCTATTTGCTGGCCGCCAGCGCGGGCAAGGTGTTCAGCCGCGACGACATTCTCAACCACCTGCGCGGCCATGAGGCCGATCTTTACACCCGAGCGGTGGACATTGTGGTGAGCCGTTTGCGCAAAAAGCTGGAGCCACTGGACTGCATCAAAACCCTGCGCAATGCCGGTTATGCGCTCGCGCTGGCAAAGGTGAGCCCGTGAGCACCACGCGCCTGCAACGGCAACTGCGCTGGCTGCGCGGTGCCCGCCGTGCGCTGGCGCATTCGTTGCGCGTGCGGCTGGTGGCTTTGTTTTTGCTATTGGCACTGGCCATGGCGGTGACGTTTTTTATTGGCATGCAGACTGCGCTGTCAATGGGGTGGCGCGATGCGGCCCGCCCTCTGGTGGTGGACTATGTAGATCGGCTTGCCACCGAGATCGGTAGCCCGCCCCGTGTGGAGCGTGCACAGGCGCTGGTTCAGCGCCTGCCCTTGAGTGTGCACATCAGCGGGCCGGTGGTCAATTGGCGCAGCAACCCCACCGAGCCCGACGACGAGCACCACGGGCAGGGCGACGGCGAGTCCAATCAATGGGGTAGCGATGCACCGCGCTTCTTTGAGCGCAAAACGCCCGACGGGCACAGCATTCGTTTCGGCTTGAACATGCAGACCTGGCATGACCGCCCACGTTTTATTGGCTGGGCTACGCTGGCCGCCATACTTGTGTTGACCGCGCTGGCCTATGCCCGCGTGCGCCGCATGCTGCGCCCGCTGGACGATATCCGCGCCGGTGCACAGCGTTTTGGTGCGGGCGATTTCGGCCAGGCCATCGCGGTGCACCACGCCACCCACCCGGACGAATTGGGCGAACTGGCCGCCACCATCAACACCATGGGCGGCGATATCCACCAGATGCTGGAGGCCAAGCGGGCACTGCTGCTTGCCATAAGCCATGAACTGCGCAGTCCGTTGACCCGCGCCCGCCTCAATACCGAACTGCTGCCCGAATCGCCCGATGTGCAGCCCCAGCGGGAAGCCTTGCTGCGTGACCTGGCGCTGATGCGCGATCTGGTCACCGATTTGCTAGAGAGCGAACGCCTGGCCAGCCCACACGCTGCGCTCAACCGCGAGCCTGTCGACCTGGCTGTGCTGGTGAACGAGGTGGTGTCCGAGTTGCACGCGGTGGCCGATCGGGCGGCGCCTGCCGTTGCGGTTGATGTGGTGCTTGCTCCTGGTTTGCCCCTGCTGCAGTTGGACCCGGTGCGCATGCGTTTGCTGTTGCGCAATTTGCTGGACAACGCGCTTCGCCACAGTGCTGGCTCCCATATGGCGGCACAGTTGTCGGTGTCACAGCACGCTGATGGAGCGGTGCATTTGGTGGTGCGCGACCACGGGCCAGGCGTACCCGATGAGCAGCTTGGGCTGTTGGCGCAGCCCTTTTATCGTGCCGACGCGGCCCGCAGTCGGGAGGACGGCGGCGTTGGTCTGGGCCTGTACCTGTGCCGGTTGGTCGCTCAGGCGCATGGCGGCACGCTGCGCGTGCGCAATGCACATCCGGGGCTTGAGGTGAGCGTGACGCTTCCGTTTGCCGCTGTTTGACAGGCCTCGGCCTGGGCCGGTGGGGCCTGCCACCAACAAACTACGTCCAGTTTTTTAAATTTTGACCCGATGGTGGGCGAACCAGACGCAGGGTCCCCGCAGCAGGTCTCTATCGCTGTTTTGATCGCTCACCAACAGATGCTTGGTTTTTTCTTCACGACAGCACCGCTGTAGCAACATAGATGTACAACGGTATGCCGAACAGGATGTTCAAGGGAAAGGTTATGCCCAGTGACAGACCGAAATAGAGAGACGGGTTTGCCTCCGGAACAGCATGCCGCATAACCGCGGGCAC
Source organism: Rhodoferax sp. (assembly GCA_044354655.1). Lineage (GTDB taxonomy): Bacteria > Pseudomonadota > Gammaproteobacteria > Burkholderiales > Burkholderiaceae_C > Rhodoferax. The sequence continues at coordinate 6,868 of JBIKZP010000005.1, forward strand.
CGCGATATAGGAGGCACTGGCTGCAAGCACCATGAGCAGGATGGCATCACCGGAGGGTATGTTCAACATGGCGCAAAGACACAGTGCCAGGCTGGCGTGCGCCAGAGGGGCGACCACCGCATAGGCCAGTAACCAGGGCGAGTTGCCCTTGACCTGCGGCAAACTGCGCGCGGTCAAGAGTCCCATGTCCAACAGAAAAAACGCCAACATGCCTTTGAATAGGTCGCCCGAAAACGGCTGCATTGCCGCCTTGCCGGCATCCCCACTGAGAATGCCAATGAGCATGGCCCCCAGCAGCAGCAGTTGTGCACCATCGGTAAAAGACGCATGCAAAATTTTGCCAAATGACACACCCGCACGTTGCGGTGAAAGACCAAGAGACAGCACAGCGGCCCCACCGCTGGTATTGACAAGGGTGCTTGCCTGTTTGCGCCTCATTGCGTTGGCAAACACAATGGCAAGAATGATGGCCGGCGACTCCATCAAGGCCATGGCGGCTGACATGTAACCGCCAAATGCCACCTGCTGATTCTCCAGGGTCTGAACCGCGGTCACAAAGGTCACCGCGCTGACAGAGCCATAAGTTGCCGCCACGGCGGCTGCATCAAAGCCGGACAAGACCCGGCGCAGCAGGCAATAGCCCAGGAGCGGCACAACGACTGCAAGCACGACGGCACTTCCCAGGCTGGTTGCCACTTGAGGGGTAAAACCGGAGTCTGCCAGTGCAAACCCGCCTTTCAGGCCCAGGGCCATCAACAGATAGAGCGCCAGAAAGCGCGAAATGGGCTGGGGGATTTCCAGGTTCGATTTGACTGCACCCGCGAGCACCCCAAAGATGAAAAAGAGAATGGCCGGGTCGAGCAAATTGTGCATGTTTGAATTCCTTTGCACCGATGCTAGGCAACGACTGACCCCTTGTAAAATCGATTTATAAATAATTTTGCATAGATAAAAACCTATGAACATTTCTTTCCGCCAATTGCGATTGGTGCTGGCACTGGCTGAAACCGGCAGTGTGAGCGGGGCAGCACGGGTGATGCATGTGACCCAGCCGACGGCCTCTATGCAGTTGAAGGATGTCGCCGACACCATCGGTCTGCCCATCTATGAGCTGGTGGGCCGCAGGGTGTACATGACGGAGGTAGGCAATGAGCTGGCTAAAACTGCCCGTGCAATGTCTGCAGAATGGGATGGCTTTGAACAGCGCGTCAATGCCCTCAAGGGTTACACGCGGGGCAAGTTGCGTGTCGCCTTGGTAAGCACTGCCAAATATTTTGTGCCGCGGCTGCTGGGTAGCTTTTGCAATCGCTATCCAGAGATAGACGTGTCACTGGAAGTCTTGAACCGTGACGGTGTGGTGGCGCGTTTGCAGAACAACCTGGATGACCTCTACGTGATGTCGGTCCCACCCACGGACTTGGATCTGGTGGACGAGGTCTTTATGGCGAACCCCTTGGTCATGATCTGCGCCAGTGCCAATCCTCTGGCAAAACAAAAATTGCTGTCGTTGGCCGAACTCGTGGGTCAGCGGTTCATCCTGCGGGAGGAGGGTTCAGGAACCCGCATGGCGGTGGACAACTACTTCAAGAAGCTGAAGTTTCGACCGAACCTGCGCCTAGAACTCGGCAGCAACGAGGCCATCAAAGAGTCGGTAGCTGGCGGCTTGGGTATTTCCGTGATCTCCAGCCACGCGCTGCACGGCAAAGCCAGAGAGCAAGGGGTATCGGTCCTGAAGGTCGAGGGATTTCCGGTGCCATCCCATTGGCATGTTGTTCACCCCAAAGGCAAGAAGCTGTCACCCATTGCATCGATTTTCAAAGCACACCTGTTAAAAAGCGCATGAGCATTTCTACACGGCTGACGTTGGTGTATTGGCACCCATGATTGGCACCCATCACAGGTTATGCCCAACACCGAGCGTTCAAGTGGCTGGCCCAGGCTAGGGGCGCTTTGCGACTTTGTCACGACTCAATGGAGCTGGGGCGCGCTACTCGCATGCCCCATTCGATAGGCGTACGGTGTCTTGCCAGTCCAGATCCGGAAGGCGCGAATAAAAGAGTTACTTTCTTGAAAGCCGAGTAGCCATGAGATCTCGCCCGGTGAAATGCTGGAGTTGATCAGGTAATGCTGTGCCAGCTCTTGGCGAACCTGGCTCAAAACATCTTGAAAATTGACCGACTCGTCGCCCAAATGACGCTGTAATGATCTTTTACTCATGGCCAAACGCTGTGCCACCGCGTCGACGGAACTGATGCCCGCCGGCAGCGTTTCCAACAACACGCCCCTGACCCGTTCAGTCGTGCTGGCTTGCTCATCCAGACCCGATAAACGCTGGCGCAGGCTGGGTTCAAATGCCTGCCACATGGCCAGGTTTTCTGTCAGAAAGGGGCGCGTAGCATCGTGCGCCGAAAAGCAAATTTGAATGGTGTCAGACCGTTTCAATGGGCAGCCAAAAAACGCTTCATAGCGCGCCGCGTTGCTGGGCAAATCAGGCGTCAAGGCGGCCAGCGGCACAATGCGTTCGCGGGTAGCCAGCCTGGCCAGTTGTGTGAAAAAAACCAGCTCTGCCGTACTCAGACTGCGCGGCATGGGTTCTTGATGGCCGTAACAGGCCAGGGTGACCCGGGTGACTTGGGATGAAATGTCCAGCGCCATCGTCAAGGGGCCGACCAGGCGTTTGTAGTGGGCAAGCCGTTGCAGGGCGGTGTTGAGATCGGGGCTGCACAGGCACGCAAAGAGCGCAGGGTCAAACGCCTCGACTGAGATCACCTGCGCCAGTTTCAAGGGCAGTTCGTCGGCACCGGCTACCTGCTCCATGCCGCGCCAGAGATTGAAATACTCGGCGGGCGACAGCGTCGCATCAGGGCGCGAGAACAGGTCACCGGGCAAGCGGGCAAACGCCAGGACGTCGGCCGGGCTGTAGCCCATGTCCTGGATAAGCAACTTCCAACGCATGTTCACACTGAATCGCGTAGCCTGTTTCACAGTAACGGTCCTTGAAAGTGGCGGGGTGGCTTATTTGGCTTGGCTCATGATGGCCTTGTCAAAGACCCGGTCCCCGAAGTATTTGCGAATAAACATCAGCGGTTTGGCCAGCTTGCCCATCACATAACGGGTCTTGGGGCGGCGCGCACGAACCGCTTGCAGTATGGCATCTGCCACTACCGAGGGGGGCGACGCCGAGCCCTCCTTGCCGTACGACGTGCGCATGGCAGTTGCCATGGCTTGTGCCAAGGCCTGGTAGGGGCCGTGGCCGGAGCGTTTGAGCATGGGGCCGAGCATGACATCGCCCCATTCAGTGGCAATGGCCCCGGGCTCCATGATGACCACATGAATGCCAAATGGCGCCAGTTCAATGCGCAGGCAGTCGCTCCAGCCCTCCACGGCGTGCTTGGTCGCGTGGTACCAAGAACCCAGCGGGGTGTAGATTTTTCCGCCCATGGAGGAGATATTGATGATGGTGCCTGCGCCCTTGGCGCGCATGCCGGGCAAGGCCAATTGCGTGAGGCGGGCCATGCCAAACAAATTGACCTCGAACTGGTAGCGCGCATCGTCCAGGGTGGACTCTTCCATGGCGCCATACATGCCAAACCCCGCATTGTTCACCAGCACATCGATGCCGCCGTGCCCTTTTTGAATTTGCTGGACGGCGGCCACCACCTCGTTGTCCACCGTGATGTCCATCTTCAGCGGGATCGCCCCCAGCCGGCGTAAATCCTCCATCTGCTCGACACGGCGCGCCGCCGCATACACCACCAGTCCCTCTTGCAGCAGCCGTTTGGCCGTTTCCTTGCCCATGCCAGAAGAGGCGCCAGTGACCAGTGCCACCCTGGAAGCCGAAGAAGCCGATGCGTTGAAGGATGTGGATGCTGTAGATGCCATGGCGAATTTCCTTTGATGCTGTCGTTGCGAAGGTCTGCATCGTAGGTTCTGCCCCCGGGTTCAACGCCATCCGATCATGCCAATCAACATTCAAAAAGTGCCAAGGGCGTGAGGGGTTTCTCGGGCACTTAGGGCCGCTCCTCATTGGAAATGCCCCAAGCGCACGTGTTGACTAGTCTGTTCAACTGGTCTATTCTTTGCACCTTCCTCTCCTTACCAAAGACGTTTGCCATGTCCGCCAAGTCCACCAGCCTGTCTACAGGCCCCAAATCCATCGGGTCTTACGAGGCCAAAACCCACCTACCGCTGCTGCTGCGCCAGGTTCAGGCTGGCCAGAGCTTTGAGATTTCCGTCCGCGGCCAAGCGGTAGCCCGCCTGGTGCCCGCGCAGTTGCCAGCGCAGCAGCGCGAGTCGGCCGCCGCCAGGATGCGTGAATTCATGCAGGCCCAGCGCGAGGCTCAGGTCGGCGCGGGCCTGGACCTGCAGCACATGATCGAGGACGGTCGCGCATGAGTTTTGTGCTGGACAACTCGGTGGCCATGCTCTGGCTGTTGCCGCAATCAAACCCCGCCGGCGGCGAGCTGGCCGAGAAAGTGTTGGCCCAGCTACAAGAGACTGGCGCTCGGGTGCCCTCGTTGTGGTCGTTGGAGGCGGCTAACGTGATGGCTAAAAGTCAGCGCTTGGAGAAGATCACGCTGGCACAGGCATCGGCCTTTGTTGCGTTGCTAGACGCGCTGGACATTACCGTTGATGTCAGCACCGCACAGCGTGCGATGCACGCCACCATGGATTTGGCGCGCCAGTTCAGCCTCTCGGCCTATGACGCGGCGTATCTTGAATTGGCACTGCGCGAAGGTCTGCCCCTGGCCACCCTGGATGTAAAACTTCAGAGCGCTGCGCGCGAAGCTGGCGTGCGTCTGCTGGCTTGATGCAAAACCAACGCCTTACATAGCCCGCAGCGACAACGGTCTGGGTAAACCACCTCAAGCCGACAACGCCGCCTCTGCCTGTAGCCAGGCACACACGGCGTCCACTTCTGGGACGGCACGGGCGCCAGGGCGGATCAGCATGTGGTACGCGCGCTCGGGTTTGAGCTCCACGTCAAACGGGCACAGCAGACGGCCGGCGTCCACCTCGCTGCGGATGAACGGGAACACCCCCAGCGCCACGCCATGGCCGTCTATGGCGGCTTGCGTGGCCAAGTTGGAGTCCACCATGATGGTTTCCTGCGCAAACTTCAGGTCTGACTCGCCCATCAGCTTGAGCCAGGCCTGCCAGTCGCCGCGGTCTTGCTGGTGAATCACGGGGTAGCGCGCCAGATCGGCGGGCTGGTTCAGCCCGCCTTGCTCCTTCAGCAGCTTGGGGCTCAGCACCGGTATGTAGACGGTGGCGAGCAGGCGTGTGACCTCCAGCCCCGACCAGTCGCCCGTGCCCCAATCGACAGCAATGGTGGTGGCCAGCTGTTCGGCGCTGGTGATGCGCGGGCTGTGGTGCAAAACCAGGTCAATCGTGGGGTTCAGCCGGTAGAACTTGCTCAGGCGCGGAATCAGCCAGCGTGAGCCAAAAATAGGGCCTACCGCTAACGTTACCGTCTTGCGGTAGGAGGCAATGTGCGCCTCCACTTCGGTGCGAATATCGTCAAAGGCGCGGCTGGTCACGCGGGCCAGCGAGCGCCCGGCGTCGGTCAGGATGACCTGGCGCGTCTTGCGCACAAACAACAGGCAGCCCCAGTCTTTCTCCAACTGCCGAATCTGGTTGCTGACACTGGTGGGCGTGACACGCAACTCTTCGGCGGCGCCCTTGAAGCTGAGCAAACGGGCCGCGGCCTCAAACGAGCGCAGCGAGGTCAATGGCAAACGATGGCGTGATTGGCTCACAGTATCAACACCCTTCGAGCAGAAATTTCAGAAACGGGTTAGCGGGCATGACGGCACACGCTCAGGCGTTTTGGCCTGCGCCGCGCCAGCGCGTCCACAGGCTCACCCCCGCCAACACCACCGCGCCGGCCAACAGGCCCAGCAGCGCCGGCAGCAAGTTGGCCACCAGCGGGCCGGCCCAGCCCACCGAGACGGCCAGGGCGTCGATGGCGTGGCCAATCTCCGGGATGCCGTGCGCCAAAATGCCGCCGCCCACCAGAAACATGGCCACCGTGCCCAGAAACGAGAGGCTTTTCATCAGCCAGGGCGCCACCCACAGCAACGACCGCCCCAGGGCTTGTTGCCAGCGCGCGCGCTGGCGGTTGAGGTAGAGGCCGGCATCATCAAGCTTGACGATGCCGGCCACCAGGCCGTACACGCCCACCGTCATCAAAATAGAAATGCCCACCAGCACGGTCACACGCTGGGCCATGCTGGCCGTAGCCACCGTGCCCAGGGTGATGACGATGATCTCGGCCGACAGAATGAAGTCGGTACGCACCGCGCCTTTGATCTTGTCTTTTTCAAACGCCAGCAGGTCCACCTGTTCGTCCGCCACGGCTTGTGCCAGGGCCTGGTGATGTTGCGCATCTTGTGCGGCAGGTTGCAGCAGGTGGTGCACTTTTTCTGTGCCTTCAAAACACAAGAACAGGCCGCCCAGCATGAGCAAAGGCGTAATCAACCAGGGCGCAAAAGCGCTGATCAACAGCGCGGCGGGCACCAGCACGGCCTTGTTGAGCAGGGAGCCTTTGGCCACGGCCCAGACCACGGGCAGTTCCCGGTCGGCATTGACGCCGGTGACCTGCTGGGCATTGAGCGCGAGGTCGTCGCCCAGCACGCCGGCGGTTTTTTTCGCCGCCACTTTGGTCATGAGGGCCACATCGTCAAGCAGGGTGGCAATGTCGTCGAGCAGGGCAAATAAGCTGGAGGCCATGGGGGGTTCTTTGAGGTTCGGTGGCCGTCATGCGGGGGAAGGGGAGGCTGGCACAAGACTGCACATTATCTTCCTATGCCATTACAGCCGGGCAGCTGCCCGGTGGCGTCGTTATGGGGTAAATCCCGATAGGCAGGATTGGCCTTCGGTTTAAACTTGTTCTAAATATCAATATAACGTTCTATATAGTAGAACAACTGGACTAAGTTTATGGACTCCACACTGGCCAAAGGGCTGGCGGTACTTGAATGGCTGGCACGTGCACCCAAGGCCTGCCGCGTGGTGGACGTGGCGCAGGCGCTGAACCTGCCGCGCAGCAACGCGCACCGCACGCTGCAAACCCTGGTGGCTTGTGGTTGGGCGGTGCAAGACCCCGCCACCAGCAGCTACCGCGCCAGCTTGCGGCTGTTTGAACTTGGCGCGCTGGTGGAGGGCGCAGTTGACCTCAAGTCGCTGTTGCAGCCGCACTTGGCGCAACTGGCCCATGCCAGCGGCGAGACCATTCACCTGGCCGTATTGCAGGGCGCAGAGATTGTTTACCTGGACAAGTTTGACAGCCCGTTGCCGGTGGCCGCGTACTCTCGCATTGGCGGGCGGGCACCCGCCTACTGCGTGGCCTCGGGCAAGGCCATGCTGGCCGCGCTGAACCTGGACGCTGAGGCGCTGTCGCAGCAACTGGGCCAGCCTGGGGAGCCACTGACCAGCCACACCCCCCATACCCTGACCTCACTTGCCGCCCTGCATGCCGACTTGCAACGCACCCGTACCCGCGGCTGGGCCGAAAACCGCGAGGAATGGCGCCTGGGCGTGTGCGGTCTGGGCGCGCCCGTTTTCAATGCGCGCGCGCAGGTCGTCGCTGCAGTGGGCATGAGCGTGCCATCCATCCGTTTTGCCCGGGCACAGGCACGTAGCCTGGCGGACCTGTTGAGCGCCTGCGCCCGCGAAGCCAGCCTGACGCTGGGTTACCGCCAAGCTGAGCGCACCGTAGCCAGCCCTGGGTTAACCAGCACCCGTTCTGTTTGAGTTTCCAGTCCCTCATCACTTTCCCCAGGAGTCTTGTATGAAGATGTTGTCCAACCGCCGTAGCGTGCTCATCGCAACTTTGCTGGGTGCCTTGAGCATCGCCAGCCCATGGAGCGCGCAAGCGCAGAGCAATTACCCCGACAAGCCGATGCGCTTTGTGGTGCCCTACCCGCCGGGCGGCGGCACCGACGTGATTGCGCGCATTGTGCAAAACCGCCTGTCTGCGGCGCTGGGTCAGAACATCTTGATCGACAACAAAGGGGGCGCGGGCGGCTCGCTGGGCTCCGATCTGGTGGCCAAGGCCGCGCCTGATGGGTACACCGTGCTGTTCACCCTGAGCTCGCACACCATCAACCCGGCCATTTACCCCAAGCTCGCGTTTGACACCATCAAAGACTTCGAGCCCGTGGGCACGGTGGCCTCACTGCCGCAAATTCTGGTGGCCAACAGTGCGCTGCCGGTACGCAACGTGGCCGAGTTGATTGCATTGGCCAAGGCCAAGCCCGACTCCCTGTCGTTTGCCTCGGTGGGCAACGGCTCACCCGGCCACCTGGCGGGCGAATTGTTCAACCTGCGCACCAGCTCGAAAATTACCCACATTCCCTACCGGGGCGGCGGCCCAGCTGTGACCGACCTGATTGGCGGCCAAGTACAGCTGCTGTGGGTGTCCATCCCGGCGGCGGCGCAGTTCGTCAAGGCTGGCAAGATCAAGGCGCTGGCGGTGTCCACCCTCAAACGCAGCACGGCTTTTCCGGATGTGCCCACCATGCACGAGGCCGGCCTGACCGACTTCGAGGTGGACTCCTGGTACGCCATGCTGGTACCGGCCAAAACGCCCCGGCCCATCATTGACAAGCTCAACCGCGCGCTCAACACCGTGCTGGCTGAAGCGCCCATTCGCAGCCAGTTGCTGGAACAGGGCAGCGAAGCCGTAGGCGGCACGCCCGAGGCCCTGGGTAAAGTCATTGCCGCCGAGATTCCCAAATGGAACAAGCTGGTGAAAGACGCCAAAATCAAGGCCGATTGAATTGATTAGCACGCCCTCCACCACCATGCACACCACCCCTGCCGCGCACGCCGCCGACAAAAGCGCCCCCACACACCCTTACACCGAGAACGCGACCGATCACCTGGTCGCCGAATTGGTGGCCCGCGCGCGCGCCGCCCAAGGCGTGGCCGAGGGTTACGACCAGGCCCGCGTGGACGAGTTGGTCAGCGCCGCCGGCTGGGCCATCATTGAGCCGGCCCGCAACCGCGCGTTGGCCGAGCTGGCCGTGGCCGACACCGGCGTGGGCAATGTGGACGACAAAATTCGCAAAAACCACCGCAAGACCTTTGGCCTGCTGCGCGACCTGCAGGGTGCCAAGTCGGTGGGCGTGCTGCACGACGACGCGACCACCGGCATCACTGAAATTGCCCGCTCGGTGGGCGTGGTGTGCGCCATCACGCCCAGCACCAACCCGGCGGCCACACCGGCCAATAAAATCATCAACGCGCTCAAAGGACGCAACGCCGTGATCGTGGCGCCTTCGCCCAAAGGCTGGTCCACCTGCGAACGGTTGGTGCAGTACATCCACGCCCAGTTTGACTTGATCGGTGCGCCGCGCGACCTGGTGCAGGTGCTGCCCTCGCCGGTCAGCAAAGCGTCCACCCAGAGCCTGATGCGCCAATGCGACCTGGTGGTGGCCACCGGTTCACAGGCCAATGTGCGCGCCGCCTATGCCAGCGGCACGCCTGCGTTTGGTGTGGGCGCCGGCAACGTGGCCGGCATTGTGGACGAGAGCGCCGACCTGGCGCTGGCCAGCGAGCGCATTCTGCGCTCCAAAACTTTTGACAACGCCACCAGCTGCTCCTCCGAGAACAGCCTGGTGCTGCTCGATGCCATTCGCGCACCCGCTATTGCCGCCTTGTGCGCACGCGGCGCGGTGCTGCTCAACGCCGCGCAAAAAGCGCAACTGCAGGCCGTGATGTGGCCCGACGGCAAGCTCTCGCCAGCCGTCATTGGGCAAAACGCGCAGGTGGTGGCACAGCGCGCCGGTTTGACCGAGATTGCCGCGCAACAGCCGCGCCTGCTGCTGGTAGAAGAAGACCAGGTGGGCGACGCCCACCCGTTCTCCGGCGAGAAACTGTGTCCGGTGCTCACGCTGTATGGGGCGCGCGACTTTGCAGCCGCCATGCAGCAGGTGGCGCGCATTTACAGCTTTCAGGGCGCCGGCCACTCGGTGGGCCTGCACAGCGCGCACCCCGAGCGCGCCTTGCAACTTGGCCTGCACTTGCCGGTGTCACGCGTGATCGTGGACCAAGCGCATGCCATTGCCACCGGTGGCAGCTTTGACAACGGCCTGCCGTTCTCGCTGTCCATGGGGTGTGGCACCTGGGGCAAAAACAATTTCTCCGACAACATGAACTACCGCCACTACCTGAACATCACGCGCATCTCGCGTCCTATTCCTGAGCGGCTGCCCAGCGAGCAGGCCATCTTTGGCACCTACTTTGCCAAGTACGGCCAGACATGAGCGCCACCGTTCGCACGCTGATCGAGACCCAAGCCAGCCAACGCCCGCAGGCCATTTATGCCTGTGATGCGCAAGGCCAGGCCGCGTTCACCTTTGCCGAGCTGGCACGCTCCTGCCGCCAGACCGCCGCCTGGCTCTGCGCGCTGGGTTCGCAGCCGGGCGAGACGGTGTCGGTGGTCATGCCCAATGGTTTGCAAACGCTGCGTCTGCTGCTGGGCGCGATGCATGGCGGTTGGTGCGTGAACCCGGTCAACCTGCTGTCCCAACCCGAACAAATGCGCTACGTGCTGGAGCACTCCGATTGCACCGTGGTGCTGGCCAGCCCGGACTGGGCCGAGGCCGTGGCCAAACTCCTCACGCAGATAGCGCGCCCCATCCGGCTGCAGGTGTGCGACCCCGAGCGCGATACGCTGCCCCCGCAAGAACTGGCTACGCCGGCGCCCGCGGCCAGCGACCTGGCGCTGCTGATGTACACCTCGGGCACCACCGGCGTACCCAAAGGTGTGATGCTCACCCAAGCCAACCTGGCGGCCAATGCGCAAGCCATCAGCACCGCACATGCGCTCACCCCCAGCGACCGCGTGCTGGCGGTGCTGCCGCTCTACCATATCAATGCTTTTGCCGTGACCATGCTGGCTCCGCTGGCGCACGGCGGCAGCCTGGCCATGCCGCCCAAGTTTTCAGCCGCGCGCTTCTGGCCACAAGCCCTAGAGGCACGTTGCACCTGGATCAACGTGGTGCCCACCATGATCTCTTACCTGCTGGAGGGCGCGCCGCCAGCAGGCGATACCTCGGGCATCCGCTTTTGCCGCTCGGCTTCGGCCGCGCTTCCGCCCGACCACCTGCGGGCTTTTGAGCAGCGCTTTGGCATTGGCATCATCGAGACCATGGGCCTGACGGAGACGGTGGCGCCATCCTTCTCCAACCCACTGGAGCACACGCAGCGCAAGCTCGGCGCCGTGGGCCAAGCCTCGGGATGCGAGGCCCGCATCATCAATGCCGAGTTGCACGAACTGCCCGACGGTCAGACCGGCGAGTTGGCCATTCGTGGTCCCAACGTGATGCGCGGTTACTACAAAAACGAAGCCGCCACGCGCGACGCTTTCACACCGGACGGCTGGCTGCGCACCGGCGACCTGGGGCACCGTGACAGTGACGGTTTTTTCTTTGTCACCGGGCGCATCAAAGAGCTGATCATCAAGGGCGGCGAGAACATTGCGCCGCGCGAAATTGACGAGGCACTCTTGCGCCACCCCGCCGTGCTCGACGCTGCCGCCGTGGGTTTTCCTGATCGCCATTACGGGCAAGACATTCTGGTGTGCCTGGTGCTGCGCCCGGGCCACAGCGTGGTCGAGGCCGAGCTGCGCGCCTTTTGCCTGGAGCACCTGGGGCGCTTCAAAACACCCCGGCACTTTTGCCTGCTGGACGACCTGCCGCGCGGGCCGTCCGGCAAGGTGCAGCGGCTCAAGCTGTTGAGCTTGCCCGCCTGTCAGGCCCTAATTGGCTGAGCTGGCCAGCTTCAGCGGCCTGACCTGGCTGCTCTGCCTCACCGTGGTGTTGCTGGCCGGGGCAGTGCGCGGCTTTGCCGGCTTTGGGTTTTCTGCGCTGAGCGTATCGGCGCTGTCGTTGTTTCTGCCCCCCGCGCAGGTGATTCCGCCGCTGCTCATGCTGGAGATAGCCGCCAGCATCACGCTCTTGCGCAGCGCCTGGAAAGACACCGACTGGACCTGGTTGAGCTGGCTGATGTTGGGCAATGTGCTGTGCATTCCGGTGGGGCTGGCGCTGCTGAGCTACGCCCCGGAGAATACCGTGCGTCTGCTGATTGGCCTGGTGCTGGTGGTGGTGGTGAGCCTGCAACTGCGCGGCTTGCGCTGGACCGGCGCTCCAACGCGGCGCCTGCGGCTGCTCACCGGCTTGGTGTCGGGGCTGGTCAATGGCGTGGCTGCCATGGGCGGACTGGTGGTGGTGGTGATGCTGAACGCCTCCAGCCTGTCACCTTTGGTGTTGCGCGCGACCCTGGTGCTGCTGTTTTTGTTCGGGGACATTTACGCCCTGCTGTGCGCTGGGCTGATGCCCACCAGCGCGCACCTGGGCGCGCCCTTGTTGGGCTGGGAGACGCTGCGCCTGGCGCTGGCGTTACTGCCCGCCATGCTGCTGGGCATGGCGCTGGGGCAGCGTCTGTTTCACGGCGTGTCACCTGAGCGCTTTCGCCGCTACGTGTTGCAGCTTCTGCTGCTGCTGGCGCTGATCACCCTGGCGCGCGCCTGCTGGCAAATACTGCACGTGCCCGTGGCTTAAACCGCGCCGGGCTGGCCCTGGCAGTTGGCAAACACCCGCAGCTTGCACGTGGCGCACACCGAGGGCTGCAAATGGCGCAAGACCTGGCCCATGACGTCATCACCCAAGGTAAAGAAATGGTCGGCCCCCAAGTCTGCATACGCGCCGCACTCGCGCAGCGTGTTGAGCGGCTCTTCTTTCATATGGAAAAAAAATAAATCACCGCCCAGCGCCTGCCGGCGCTTGGCTTCCTGCACCAGCCATTGGGCGCCGGCCATGTCCACAAAGTTAATGCCTGAGGCCACCAACAACACGTGACGTTGTTGCGGGTTCTGCTCGTCCAACTGCTGCATGGCCTGCGCCAAATGGTTGACCGCACCAAAATAAATGGAGCCGTTGATGCGCACAATCTTGAGCTGTGGGCAATCGGGTAGACCGGTAAGGGCGCTGAAGGCCGGCGGGTTTTGCCCCGGCAGTGGCTTGAGGTCTTCGAGCCCCGGACGCGAGGTGCGGTGCACATAAAACAGGAAAGACAGGGCTACACCAATGTAGATAGCAAACTCCAGCTCAATGGTCAGCGTGGCCACAAAGGTGGCCAGCAGCACAAAGGTTTCTCGCCGGCTGGCGCGCATGATTTCACCGGCGTGGTGAAAGTCGAACAAGCCCCAGGCCACCACAAACAAAATGCCGGCCATGGCGGGAATCGGCAAGTACTTGGCCAGCGGCGCCAAAAACAGCAGGATGCCCAGCAGGAAAAAGGCCGAGAACACGGCGGCCAGCGGCGTCTTGGCACCGCTGGCGTAGTTCAGCCCGGTGCGGTTGAACGAGCCGCTGGAGGCGTAGCCCGAGAAAAAACTGCCCGCCAGGTTGGACAAACCCTGGCCCACAAACTCCTGGTTGCCGTCAATGCGCTGGCCGCTCTTGAGCGCCATGGCACGCGCAATTGACACCGCCTCCGTCAAAGCCAGCAAGGCCACCGCCGCGGCAATCGGCGCCATCTGGCGCAAGGCCTCCAGAGACAAGTCAGGCTGGGAGAACGGCGGCAAGCCAATGCGCAAGGCACCAATGCTGGCAATGCCGGTGTTGGCTGCACCCAGAATGTGGTTCAGCACCAGCGCCACCAGGCTGCCCACCACCATGCCCACAATCATGTGGGGCAGGCGCGGCACCCAGCGCTTGGCCGCCACGCAGGCCAGCACCGTCACCACAGCCACGCTGGTGACCGCCCAGTTGATGGCACCGGCCTGCTCCACTAGGCCCTTGAGCACCTGCCAGACCGAAGCGCCACGCGGCAGGTCAATGCCAAAGAAATTTTTCACCTGGCTGATCGCAATCAACACCGCTGCGCCCGAGGTAAAACCCACCACCACGGTGTGCGACACAAAGTTGATCAGGCTGCCCAGGCGCAGCACACCGAGCAGCAGCTGAAAGATGCCAATCAAGAAGGTGAGGGTCAGCACCAGTTGCACATAGTTGGCACTGCCGGGCTCTGCCAGCGGGCTGATGGTGGCAAACACCACAATGGAAATGGCCGTGGTGGGGCCAGACACCAGGTGCCAGGACGAACCCCACAGCGCCGCCACGATGGCCGGCAGCATGGCTGCGTACAAACCGTATTCAGGTGGCATGCCGGCAATGGTGGCAAAGGCCACCCCTTGCGGCACCAAAATCAGGCCGCCCGTTAAGCCGGCGATCAGGTCTGCGCGCAGTGTGCCGCGGTTAACCAGCGGCCACCAGCGTAAAAAAGGCAGCCAGCTGCGTGTAAATGAACTCAACATTATTCCTAGGTACTTACCCGAATGCTCCGGGAGCAAGCGGGTGTCAACAGGCGCCACACCCAACGGCGTTCACACCAGGTTCTCCAATGAAAAACTGTCATTTCGCGCCTTTTATTGGGGGTGGTGCTCTAGCAGTTTATAGAGATTTTCTGGCACTATGAAGGTCTGCATCTGGCCCTGTGCGAAGAGATTTTTTTCGGCCAAACTGTTACCGCCCATTGGGTTGGCAAGCTGGCCCTGGAAAAATGGTCGTTACATATTTATAAACAGGAGATCAAGAATGGAAATGAAGTTTTTACCCACGGTAACCAAAACCCTCGCCGGCTTGCTGCTCGCCGTCGGCCTGACCAGTGCTTATGCACAAACCAAAGAGGTCACGTTTGCGCACCAGGACATGCTGGTACCACTGCGTACCGTCATGGAGTCGGGTGAGCTGGAAAAAGCCACTGGCTACAAAATCAACTGGCGCATGTTTGGCGGCGGTGGCGACGTCATCAAGGCGATGGCCTCGGGTGGCGTGCAAATTGGCGAAGCCGGCTCTAGCCCTATTACGGCAGCGGCCAGCCAGGGCCAGGACATCAAGCTGTTCTGGATTCTGGACGAC
>JBIKZP010000121.1:0-6468 GCA_044354655.1 Rhodoferax sp.
TGCGTCGGAGCGCCACACCCAGCAGGCCTACCTGGCGGGGAACTCCCTGGTCAACTGGTTGTCCTGGGTGGTGTTTAGCCTGCTGGGCGTGGTCATGGCCAACTTCATTCCCACCACGTGGGGCCTGGGTTTTGCCGGCATTCTGGCCCTGCTGGGCATTTTGTGCTCGCTGGCCAGCAGCCGGCTGCGCGTGATGTCGGCGGGCGTTGCTGGTGCTGCTGCGGTGGCAGCGTTTGCCTTGCCGCTCAAGCTCAATATTCTGGTGGCCATTGCCGCCGCCGTGGCCATGTGCCTGATCATTGAGGAAATGCCCTTGCCTAGGCGCGCTCCGTCATGAACGCCGGCTTTGATTTCTGGACAACGCTCATCATCGTCTGCATGGCGGTGGTGACCATCATCACCCGCTCCTTCTTCTTTATCTCCAGCAAGCCCTGGACGCTGCCGCGCTGGGCGCAGCGCGGCCTGCAATACGCGCCTATCGCCGCGCTGGCCGCGGTCATCGTGCCGGAGATGGTCATGACGCAGGGCCAGCTCATCAGTACCTGGCACGATGCCCGGCTGTTCGCCGTCTTGGCCGGCGTCGCCTGGTATTTTTGGCGCAAGGGCGCCGGGCAGGTGGTGCTGGGCACCATTGTGGTCGGCATGGCGGTGTATTTGCCGCTGCATCTGGGCTTGGGCTGGTAGCCTGCGGCGGGTCACGCCCGCCGTCCTCCAGCGGCAAGGGCCGCTCCTACAATCTGCGCCAGTTATTCATTCACCCACAGGAACCCTTCCTATGAACGTCATTCGCTTCTCTGATTTATGCGCCAACGGCTCGGCCAAAGGCCAACGCGTGTTCATCCGCGCCGACCTCAACGTGCCGCAGGACGAGGCTGGCCACATCACCGAGGACACCCGCATCCGCGCCTCTATTCCCTGCATTCAAATGGCGCTGGACGCGGGCGCTGCCGTGATGGTCACCTCGCACCTGGGCCGCCCCACCGAAGGCGCGTTCAAACCCGCCGACTCGCTGGCCCCCGTGGCGCAGCGCTTGGGCGAGCTGATGGGCCGCAAGGTGCCGGTGCTGGCCGATTGGGTGGGTGGTGTGCAGGTGCAGCCGGGCGAACTGGTGATGCTGGAGAACTGCCGCGTCAACCCGGGCGAGAAAAAAAACAGCGAAGCACTGGCCCGGCAAATGGCCGCCCTGTGCGACATTTTTGTGCACGATGCCTTTGGCACCGCGCACCGGGCCGAGGCCTCCACCTACGGCATTGCCCAGTTTGCCAAGGTGGCTTGCGCAGGCCCCTTGCTGGCCGCCGAAATGGACGCCATCAGCCAGGCCCTGGCCTCGCCCAAGCGGCCCTTGGTGGCCATTGTGGCGGGCTCCAAAGTCAGCACCAAACTCACCATTTTGAAGAGCCTGGCGGCCAACGTTGACCAGCTCATTGTGGGCGGTGGCATTGCCAACACCTTCATGCTGGCCGCCGGTCTGAAGATTGGCAAAAGCCTGGCTGAACCGGATTTATTGGCCGATGCCAAAGCCGTGATCGAGATCATGAAAGCGCGTGGCGCCGATGTGCCCATTCCTACCGACGTGGTGTGCGCCAAAACCTTTTCCGCTGATGCGGTTGCCACCGTTAAACGGGCCACTGAAGTCGCGGATGATGATTTGATTTTGGACATTGGCCCTGAGACGGCAGCCAGATTGGCCGCGCAGCTCAACAAGGCCGGCACCATCGTCTGGAACGGCCCGGTGGGGGTGTTTGAGTTTGCCGCATTTGAGAACGGCACCAAGGTCATTGCCCAGGCCATCGCCGAGTCCAGCGCCTTCAGCATTGCCGGCGGTGGCGACACCTTGGCTGCCATTGCCAAGTACGGCATCGAGCAGCAAGTGGGTTACATCTCCACCGGCGGCGGCGCTTTTCTGGAAGTGCTGGAAGGCAAAACCCTGCCCGCCTTCGACATTCTGACGCGCCGCGCAGCCGGTTAAAACCGCACGCGGCCTTACTCGTAGCGCTTGCCCTGCGCCATCAGTTCGGTGGTGCCAATAACGTCATTCAGGCCGTCAAAGTCCAGCATCTGCGACTGCCAGGGCGCTGTCGTCTGGTGCTGGTGCAGGCTGGCGTAATAGCCTTGCAGGGTGTGCGCCACAGCGCGCGCCGTGCCACCCGGAAAAATCACGATCCGAAAGCCGCGCGCTTGCAACTCGTCGGCACTTTGCACCGGGGTTTTGCCGCCCTCCACCATATTGGCCAGCAGGGGAATACGCTGGCCAAAGCGGCGGCAGGCCGCGTCCATTTGCTCGGGCGTGCGCAGGGCTTCAATAAACAGGGCGTCTACGCCACATTCCAGGTAACGCTCGGCGCGGTCCAGCGCGGCGTCCAGGCCTTCGATGGCCAGCGCGTCAGTGCGCGCCAGAATGAGCGTGTCTTGTGAGGTGCGCGCATCCAGCGCGGCCTTGAGCTTGCCGCACATCTCTGCCGCAGGAATCACGCTCTTGCCGTCCAGGTGGCCGCAGCGTTTGGGAAAAGTCTGGTCTTCGAGTTGCAGCATGGCCGCCCCGGCGCGCTCAAATAGCTTGACGGTGCGCATGGTGTTGAGCGCGTTGCCAAAGCCGGTGTCGGCATCGGTAATCACTGGCAGGTTCACCCGCTCGGTGATGCGCGCCAGCGTGTCGGCCACCTCGGTGGCGGTGGTCAGGCCAATGTCGGAGCGGCCCAGCCGGGTGTAGGCAATGGAGGCGCCTGACAGGTACAGCGCCTCAAAACCGGCTTGCTCGGCGATCAGCGCGGTGAGTGCGTCGTACACGCCGGGGGCGAGCACCGCTTGCGGCTGTTGCAGCCGCTGCTTGAAAGTTGAATGCATAAAACCTTGGAGACTGGTGGGGAAAATAAAAAATTGAGGGCGCCAAGCTAGGCCGCAGGCTGCAACTGTGCAGCCAGGGTGCCCGCGGCTACCCAACCGCCGCCCAGGGCGCTGAGCAGGCCGTTGCCCGACAAATAGCCCCAGACCGCATTGCCCGAGACGCCGCGCGCCGCGCCGCCTGCGGCCAGCAGGTTGGGCAGGGGCGTGCCATCTTCTTTGAGGACGCGGCAGTGCGCATCAATCGCCAGGCCGCCTTGCGTGTGAAACAGTGCGCCGGTCACCTTGACGGCGTAGAACGGGGCGTTCAAGGCGCGTTTGAAGCAGCGGCCAAAAGCGTCGGTCTGGCCGGTTTGTACGCCCGCCAGGGTCTGGTTCAGCGCGTCGGGCGTGCAGCCAATCAGTTGCGCCAGCGCCCCCGCATCGGGCGCTGGTCTGAGCGCGCCGGCTTTTTCTGCCTCGACAAAATCGGGAAAGGTGCGGGCCATGGCCAGCAGCGGTGTGTCCAGAATGTTCCAGGCTACGCCGCCGGGTTGCGCCAGCACGTGCACGGCCGCTTCCGAGTAGCCCTGGGTCTCGTCGTGAAAGCGCTCGCCCTTGGCATTGATCTGCACGCCGCCTTCCATCATCATGGCCCAGCTCATCAGCGCACCTTGTGGAGTAGCCCAGGAGCCGTGGCCCTGGTAGCCGCCCAGGTCGGCCAGCCCGGCTTGAAGTTGACGCCCCCAGAGGATGGCGCTGCCGTCGTTGCCGGTATGGCCGGCAAAGGTGGCGTGGCGCATGGCGGGCAGCAGTTCGCTGACCATGTCAGGGTTGCCACCAAAGCCATTGCAGGCCAGCAGCAAGGCGTCGCAGGTCAGGTATTCCAGGGTGCCGTCCGGACGCTCGTAACCCAGGCCCAGCACCTGATCGGCGGCGTTGACCCAGAGTTCGCGCACCAGTGCTTCGGTCACGATGTCGGCGCCAGCGGCCTGGGCCGCACGTTCCAGCGCCGCCATCAGCGCAGCGCCGGTGCGCTCGGGCACGGCGTGCATGCGACGCACCCGGTGACCGGGGTACAAAAAGCCGTCCAGCACTTCAAAGGTAATGCCGTGGCGCGCTTCCAGCGCGTCAATTGCTTGCGCGACGGCTTCGGTATAGGCGCTCACCAAATGGGGCGCGGCGTCGCCATGGGCTTTGGCCTGTACGTCTTGCGCAAACAAGGCGTTCGAGTCTTCAATGCCCAAAGACTTTTGCAGGCGCGTACCGGCCGCCGGGATAAAGCCCGACGACAAGGCGGTGGAGCCGCTGGGACTGGCATCGCGCTCCAGCAACACGCATGGAATGCCGGCGTCGCGCAGGCGAATGGCCGCGCTCAGACCGCAGGCGCCCGCGCCCACGATGGCGACTGGCACATGCAGCGACTGTGCCAGTGGTGGCGGCTGTTCGCTGCGCACGATACGGATCGGGTTCATGTGGTTTTTCCCAACTTTTTTCTGAGTTGATTCATCAAGCCGCCCGCAGCCACCATGTCGAGCAGAAATGGTGGAATTGGCTCGCAGTGCAGGCGTTGGCCGTTGGCACGCGTCAGGGTGAGCGCGGCCAGGTCAAGGTCCAGCAGTTCACCGTCTGCCAGTGTGGGGGCCTCGGGTACGGTCAGCAGCAGCAAGCCCAAATTGAAGGCGTTTCTGAAGTACAGGCCACCAAAGGAGGGCGCAATCACAGCACGGATGCCCAGATGCACCAGCGCTGCAGCGGCCTGCTCACGCGAGGAGCCAATGCCGAAGTTCGGGCCGGCTACCAGCACGTCGCCAGCACGCACTTGCGCTGCAAATTCGGGGCGCACGGCTTCCAGGCAATGCGGCGCAATGCCTTCAATCCCGAGTTTCATGTAAGCCCCCGGGGCCAGCGCATCGGTGTCGATGTCGGCCCCCACCTTCCAGACTTTGTGCGTGCTCATGCCAGTACCTCACGGGGGTCGCTGATGCTGCCGCGCAGGGCCGAAGCGGCCACGGTGTAGGGCGAGGCCAGGTAGACCTGCGCGGTGCTCGAACCCATGCGGCCTTTGAAGTTGCGCGCTGTGGTGGCAATGACGTTGGCGCCATCGGGAATGCTGCCGCCGTAGCCGGAGCAGGCGCCGCACGAGGTGGGCAGTACATCGGCACCGGCCTGGCGCAGCACGTCCATGATGCCTTCGGTTTGCGCCGCCTGCATGTCTTGCAGGCTGGCGGGCGCCACCATCAGGCGCACGCCGTGGGCCACCCGCTGGCCTTTCAGCACCTGGGCGGCAGCGCGCAGGTCGTCTAGCTTGGCGCCGGTGCAGGCGCCGATGTAGGCCACATCAACCCGTGTGTTGGCCAAAGCCTGTACCGGGTGGGTATTGGACGGGCTGTGCGGGGCGGCCACTTGCGGGGCCAGTGTGGCGGCATCAAAGTCGTAGGTGGTGCAGGGGGCCTGGGCATCGGTCTGCCAAGAGTGGGCGTCGTCGGAGTCGGCTGGCATGGCAACGCCTGCGGCTTGCAGCCAGTCATGGGTCGTGGCATCGGGTGCAATCAGGCCGGCTTGCGCGCCCATTTCAGCGCTCATGTTGGACAGCGTCATGCGCTCCTGCATGGACAGGGCTTGCACCGCTGTGCCGCAAAACTCCACCGCCTGGTACTGGCCCCCGTTCATGCCGAACTGACCAATCATGTGCAACATCATGTCCTTGGCCATGACGCCTGGCGCCAAGCGGTTTTTCCAGGCCATGCGCAGGGTTTGCGGCACGCGTACCCACAGCTCGCCAGTCACCATGACCCCCAGCATCTCCGTGCTGCCAATGCCAAACATATAGGCGCCAAACGCACCGCCTGTGGGCGAATGCGAATCGCCACCGACGCAAAACATGCCGGGGCGGATATGGCCTTTCTGCGGCAGTACCACGTGGCAAATGCCAATGCTGTCGTAGACGTGCGGCAGCTGTTGCTCGCGTGCCCAGTCGCGCGCAATGCGCACGATGCGTCGCGAGTCGTCGTCTTGCTCGGGGACGTAGTGGTCCATCACCAGCACCACCTTGGACTTGTCCCAGATGCTGGCGCCCAATGACTCGAGCATGGGCTTGAGCCGGCGCGGGCCGGAGGAGTCGTGAAACATGGCCAGGTCAACCTTGCAGTTCACGATTTCCCCGGGTTCGACATGGGCCACGCCGGCCGCTTGTGCAATGAGTTTTTGCGCCAGCGTACGCGCTGGCAACGTGGGGTGTGTCATGCGAGTTCTTGGTAGTGGACGGTTGCGGTGATGGGGTACGCGGCGGCTGGCAGGTCAGCGCGCCAGGTTTTCTTTGACAGAAATGCGGGCGTCAATGCTGCCGACCTGGGACACTTCCATCTGGTACTCGTAGCGGTCGGGTCGGTACAGACCGTTGAGCCATTGCACAGGGCGGTTTTGGGTGTCGTACACCAGTCGATGCACCGACAGCAAGGCGGTGCCCACCGGCACTTCCAGCTCAGCGGCGACGAGGGCGTCTGCCTGACGCGCCGACACGGTTTGACGGGCACGGCCCAGCTCAACACCCGACTCTTCCAGCAGCCGCAGAATCGGTTTTTGCGTCAGATCGGCACGGCTGAAGCTGCTGGCCAGCGCTTCGGGAATGTAGGTGGTGATGTGAGA
>JBIKZP010000122.1:0-6451 GCA_044354655.1 Rhodoferax sp.
CATCACCTTCACTTCTGGCAAAACGCTGGATGCTGATGACGTGATCTACTCCATCAACATGCACCGCGGCGAGTCCAAGTCGCCTGCTAAAGCGCTGCTGGCTGACATCACTGAGATCAAAAAAATCTCCGCGACCCAGATTCAGATTCTCATGAAGAACGGCAACGTTGACTTGCCTTTCAACCTGAGCGACTACCACATCATCGTGGTGCCAAACGGCTTCAAAGACTGGGCCAAGCCTGACGGTACCGGCGCCTTCGTGCTCGAAGAGTTCCAGCCTGGCGTTCGTGCCACCTTCAAACGCAAGCCTGGCAACTACTGGAAGCCTAACCGTGGCAACTTCGATCGCATTGAAGTTCGTTACATTGGCGACCGTGCTGCCCGCACCCAAGCCCTGGTGACTGGCCAAGTTGACGTGATCAACCGCGTGGATCCAAAGACTGCCGGCTTGCTGGCCAAGAACAGTGCCCTGAAGGTCGCTCGTACGCCAGGTATGGGTAACCGTTACGCCTTCGTGGCCCACACCGACAAAGATCCGTACAAAAACCAGGATCTGATGCTGGCTTTGAAGCACGGTATCGACCGTAAGAAAATTGTGGAAAACGTTTTCTCTGGCTACGCAACAGTGGGTAATGACCACAATGTCGGCCCTCGCATGAAGTATTTCGATACCAAGCAAAAGGTGAATGCCTACGATCCAGACAAAGCCAAGTTCCATTACAAGAAGGCCAACATCACTGCGGCAATCGAGCTGCAAGTGTCTGAAGGTGCATTCTCTGGTGCTACTGACTCCGGTCAGATCTTCCAGGAATCGTTGGCTCAAGCCGGTATCAAGATGGACCTGAAGCGCGTGTCTGGTGACGGCTACTGGGATAACGTCTGGCTCAAAGTGCCATTCTGTGCCGTGTACTGGGGCAACCGTCCTACCATTGATAACCAGTTGACCAGCACATTTGGTGGCGGCTTGGGCAATCCATGGAACGACACGCACTTTGTGAATGACGAATTCACCAAACTGCTGGTCGGTGCTCGCGTTGAACTCGATCAAACCAAACGTGCCCAGATGTACGCCCGCTGCCAGGAACTGATTGCCCAAACTTCAGGCATGATCAACTTTGCCGTGCAGGATTACCTGGATGCGCACGTGACCAAGCTGCAAGGTTTGACACCATCGGGTCGTTATGACCTGGGTGACGGCCGTATTGCTGAAAAAGGCTGGTTTGCCTAATTAGCGTTGCATGTCTGGGCGGTAAGCAAGGGTAGCTTTTTAGCTTGCCCTTGGCCTTAGTGCCAGACATTCACGGTATTTAAGAAGGATGGGGCGGGAATTCCCGCCCCATTTTTACTTCAACCACTTTCTGGCACTGATCATGCAAGGGAGTTGTTGGCCCGGACCTTCCGTCTCTCTTTGGTGCACTATTTATAAAAAGATATATGGGAAAACTCATCATTAATCGCCTGTTATTGGGCGTTCTGACACTTTTTGCAGTTTCGCTGCTCATCTTTGTCTGTACCCAGATTCTCCCCGGCGATGTGGCCTCTGCCGTCCTGGGTCAAGGCGCTACGCCCGAGGCACTGGTTATTTACCGCCGCGAGCTTGGCCTGGATGTTCCGGCCCACCTGCGGTATTGGAATTGGCTAGTGGCTGCCCTGCAGGGTGACCTGGGTGTGGCCATGACCAACAAGCGCGACATCGTGAATGAAGTCATTCCACGTTTGTCCAACACGCTTTTCTTGGCCGGCTATGCCGCGCTGATTGCCATTCCCCTGGCCGTGGGCCTGGGCATTTTTTCGGCCATCAACGAAGGCAAAATCTCAGACCGGTTGGCCAACATCGTGACGCTGGTGGCTATCTCTCTGCCTGAATTTTTCATTGGCTACCTGTTGATCATTCTCCTGGCGGTCAACTTCCCCTGGTTCCCGTCGTTGTCCACTGTGTTTCCCAGCATGCCTTTTGCCGAGCGGGTTTACCAGTCAACCCTGCCCGCCATCACGCTCACCCTGCTGGTGGCCGCCCACATGCAGCGTATGACGCGCAGTTCGGTGTTGTCGGTCATGTCCACCGCCTACATTGAAATGGCTTTCCTCAAAGGTGCCAAGCGCAACCGGGTCATCACCCGTCATGCTTTACCCAATGCGGCGGCGCCCATCATCACCATCGTGGCCATGAACATGGCTTACCTGGTGGTGGGCGTGGTGGTGATCGAGTCGGTGTTTGTGTACCCGGGACTCGGACAATTGATGGTTGATGCGGTTTCCAAACGTGATGTGCCGGTGATTCAGGCCTGTGGTCTGGTGTTCGCTTTGGTGTTTGTGTTTCTCAACACCCTGGCTGATGTCCTGGTTATTTTGGTCAATCCGCGGCTTCGGCACCGGTCCTGACGCATCCTCGTTTAGAAAGAAGTGCACATGAAACTTTTTGGGCAAAAACTGACCCTGTCGGCCGCTTTCGGGCTGACCGTGGTGGCGATTTTCATCGTAGTCTCCCTGCTGACACCCTGGTTGGCACCGTATGCCGAGTCTGCCAATGTAGGCGGAACCTGGGACTTACCCTCGGCCAAACTCTGGTTGGGCGCTGACCAAATTGGCCGTGACATGCTCACGCGCATGATGTATGGCTCGCGCATGACCATTGGCGTGGCTTTGGCTATTACCACCCTGTCGTTCTTCATTGGCATCGTGCTGGGTTTTACCAGTTCGGTGGTGGGCGGTTGGGTGGATATTTTCTTCACCCGCCTGGTGGATGTCATGCTGTCTATTCCCAGCCTGATTTTTGCGCTGATTATTTTGGGCGTGTTTGGTTCCAGCATTCCGGTGCTGATCTTGACCATTGCCGTGCTCGACTCCACCCGCGTGTTTCGCTTGGCGCGGGCCTTGGGCATGAACCTCTCGGTGCTCGAATATGTCGAGGCCGCGCGTCTGCGCGGTGAAGGCCTGTGGTGGGTGATTCGCCGTGAGATTCTGCCCAATGCCTGGGCACCCCTGGTGTCTGAATTCGGGCTGCGCTTTTGTTTCAACTTCCTGTTCATTGCCGGTCTGTCATTTTTGGGCCTGGGTATTCAGCCACCTTATGCCGACCTGGGCGGTATGGTGCGTGAGAACGCCGCCGCCATCAACTTCGGCATGATGGCGCCCATCTACCCCGCCACAGCCATTGCGCTGTTGACGGTGTCGATCAATCTGGTGGTGGACTGGATGTTGTCCATCGATGCCCGCCCCTCCGGCGCGCAGGCCGAACTGTAAGAAGAAAGCTACGGTATGAAAGAACCCATCATTCTGGAAATCAAAGGCTTACGACTCGAAAGTGTCTCTGGCCTGCTGATTGTGGACAACGTGAGCCTGCAACTCAGGCAAGGTGAGGTGCTTGGCCTCATTGGCGAGAGCGGCGCGGGCAAATCCACTATCGGACTGTCAAGCCTATGCTACGCCCGTGCCGGTGTGCACATTGCAGAGGGCGAGGTTGTTCTGGGCGGTACCAACATTCGTGCGCTGGACGCTGAAGGTCGTCGCAGTGTGCGCGGTAAGCGCATTGCCTATATTGCCCAGTCGGCGGCAGCGGCCTTCAACCCGGCCCATACCTTGATGGACCAGGTCTGCGAAGCCCCCCTGATTCACAAACTGATGACGCGCACCGAGGCAGAAGCCTGGGCGCGGCAGTTGTTCCGTTCCTTGGACCTGCCCGATCCCGACAGCTTTGGCGCCCGATACCCGCACCAGGCTTCTGGCGGCCAGTTGCAGCGTGCCATGGCCGCCATGGCCATGTCGTGCCGGCCGGATGTGCTGGTGCTTGATGAGCCCACCACGGCCTTGGACGTGACGACCCAGATCGAGGTGCTGATTCTGCTCAAGTCCTTGATCAAGGAATACGGCACGGCTGCCATCTACATCACCCATGACCTGGCAGTAGTGGCGCAGGTGGCCGACCGTATCAAGGTGTTGCGCCATGGCAAAGAGGTGGAAGAAGGTCTGACCGATCAAATTCTGCACAACGCAGCGCAAGACTACACCGCCCGTCTTGTGGCGGTGCGTGGTGCGGCAGCCAGTGAGCGTGCTGTGCAAGGCACGGTCAAGGACGAGACCGTGTTGTCCCTCAAGAACATCCATGCGTATTACGGTGACTTTCACGTCGTCAAGGGCGTGTCTCTGGACGTGCTCCGTGGCGAGACCGTGGCGGTTGTGGGCGAGTCGGGCTCGGGTAAATCCACCCTGGCGCGTATCGTCACCGGCCTGTTGCCGGCCCGTAGCGGCGAGGTTGTGTTCCAGGGCAAGGTGTTGCCAGCGGCCTTGAAAGCGCGTGACAAAGAGCTCAAGCGCCGTATCCAATTGGTTTACCAAATACCTGACGTGGCCATCAACCCGCGCCAGAATTTGCTGGAAATCATTGGTCGGCCGGTGCAGTTTTATTTTGGTGCCAGCCGCAAGGACACGCTCAAACGCGTCAAAGAATTGTTGGCCCTGGTGGAACTGCCTGAAGACTTTTTGACCCGTCGCCCGGGTGAGTTGTCTGGCGGACAAAAGCAGCGCGTCTGTATTGCCCGTGCGCTGGCCGCCAACCCGGACCTGATCATTCTGGACGAACCCACCTCGGCGCTCGACCCCTTGGTGGCAGAAGAAATTCTCAAGCTGCTGCGGCGCCTGCAAACCGAGTTGAGTCTGTCCTACGTGCTCATCACCCATGACCTGGATGTGGTGCACCGCGTGGCCCACCGCACCGCGGTCATGCTCAAAGGCGAGTTTGTGGCGTTTGAGAAAACCGACACCATTTTTGAAGGCCCTTACCACCCCTACACCGAGCGCCTCATCACGGCGGTTCCGGTGATGCGCAGCGACTGGCTGGACGGCGTGTTGGCCAAACGCGAAGCCGCAACCGCCTGAAGGTGCTGCCCCCCGGCCTTGGCTCCCAAAGAGTCAATGCAAAAAAAAGCCCTGTTCGTACAGGGCTTTTTTTGTGGGTGCGTGCGTTCAGACGTTGGAGTCGGGGAACGAGGACTTGCGTCGATTCACGTAGTCCAGAATCGCCTCGTCGGTGGCGACATCCATGGCCGGTGCTTCGTATTCAGAGAGCTGCTTCTTCCACATCGCGTTGGCGCGTGAGGTGAGGTCGCGGGCGCCTTCGGCTTCCCACTGTTCATAGCTGTTGTTGTCGGTAATCGGGGAGCGGTAGAACGCACTCTCAAAGTTGGCCTGGGTGTGGGCACAACCCAAGAAGTGCTTGCCGGGGCCGACTTCGCGGATGGCGTCCATGGCCTGACCGTTCTCGCTCATGTCCACACCGGCGAGCAGGGTGTGCATCATGCCGGCCTGGTCTGCGTCCATGATGAACTTTTCATAGCCCATGGACAAACCGCCTTCCAGCCAACCTGCAGTGTGCAACACAAAATTCACGCCACCCAAGCAGGTGGGCAACATGGTGTTGGCCGACTCGGACGCCGCTTGGGCATCAGAAATTTTGGAGCCGCACAAGCCGCCACCGGAGCGGAAAGGCACACCCAAGCGGCGTGCCAGCGCGGCCATGACGTACAAAACCAAGGCAGGCTCAGGGGTGCCAAAGGTGGGCGCGCCAGACTGCATGGAAATGGAGGAGGCAAAGCTGCCCATGACCACCGGCGCACCGGGGTTGACCAGCTGCACAAACGCCATGCCAGCCAGTGCTTCCGCCAGGGTTTGAGCGGCGGTACCGGCCACCGTGACCGGCGACATGGCACCCGCCAGAATGAAAGGCGTGATGATGGTGGCCTGGTTGGCCCGGGCGTACACCTTGGCGGCACCCAGCATGGTCTCGTCGAAGGTCATCGGCGAGTTGGCGTTGATCAGGTTGATGACACAGGTCTTGGGGCGACCGGTCAACGGGTCCATGTAGTTGTCGCCAAACAGCAACTTGGTCATCTCGACCGTGTCTTTGGCGCGGTCTGGGTGGGTGACAGAGCCCATGAAGGGCTTGTCGCTGTATTTCATGTGCGCATACACCATGTCAAAGTGCCGTTTGTTCACGGGCAAATCCACGGGTTCACAAATGGTGCCACCGGAATGGTGCAAAGACTGGGCCGTATAGGCCAGCTTGACGAAGTTTTGAAAGTCTTCAATGGTGGCGTAGCGGCGGCCCTTGTCTAGGTCGCGCACAAAGGGCGAGCCGTAAGCGGGGGCAAACACGGTGTTCTTGCCACCAATGACCACGTTGTGCGCCGGGTTGCGGGCATGCTGGGTGAATTGACGCGGGGCAGTGGCCTGCACCAACTGGCGGCACAAACCGCGTGGGAAGCGCACGCGCTCCCCTTTGACGTCGGCACCCGCTGCGCGCAAGATGTCCAGCGCCTCGGCATCGTCACGGAAGTCGATGCCGACTTCTTCCAAAATGGTGTCAGCGTTGCGCTCAATGATTTGCAGACCCTCTTCGTCCAGCACTTCAAAATAGGGAATTTTGCGGGTAATGTAAGGCACGGACTGGCCGCTG
>JBIKZP010000123.1:0-6441 GCA_044354655.1 Rhodoferax sp.
CCGAGCCTGGGCGCGTGGTGACCAATGGCATGAGCCAGTACTCGCGCAACGAGCGCAACGCCAACGCCGGCATTGTGGTGGGCATTGACCCCAGCGACTTTCCTGTGGATGCCGCGTCCTTCGAAGCCACGCTGGGCAGCGGCGTCAGCCCGCAGCTTGCGGCCGGTGAGGCGCACCACCCGCTGGCGGGCATGGTGCTGCAGCGCCAATTGGAGTCGCACGCCTATGTGCTGGGCGGCAGCAACTACGAAGCCCCCGCGCAACTGGTGGGTGACTTTGTGGCAGGGCGCCCCTCCACGCAACTGGGCAGCGTGACACCCTCGTACCAACCCGGCGTGAAACTGGGCAGCCTGAGCAGCGCCCTGCCCGGCTACGCGATTGAGGCCCTGCGCGAGGCCATTCCCGCCTTTGGCCGCAAGATCAAGGACTTTGATAGGCACGATGCCGTGCTCACAGGGGTCGAGACGCGCACCTCATCACCCCTGAAAATTACCCGCGGTGAAGATTTTCAGAGCCTCAACAGCGCCGGGCTCTACCCGGCCGGGGAAGGCGCGAGTTACGCCGGGGGCATTTTGTCGGCGGGGGTGGACGGCATTCGGGTGGCTGAGGCCATCGCCAAAAACCTGCTGGGCTAAGCGCGCCCCAGGGACAAGCGCAGGCGGGTCTTAGCCCGCGCGCTTGAAGAAGGCCAACAAGGTGCCCGCCAACACAAACAGGCCGCCAAAGGTGCGGTTCAACAGGCGAATGTGCGTGGTCGACTTCAAGGCCCCCAACACGCGCGCAGCCAGGGCGGTGTAGCCGGCCATCACCACCAAATCCGTGAAAGACAGGGTAGCGGCAATCACCAGGTATTGCGGCGCCAGCGGTTGCGCCAGGTTCAAGAACTGCGGCACCACGGCCAGCAAAAACACCGTGCCCTTGGGGTTGACAGAGTTGATCATCCAGCCGCGCAGCACCATGGATCGGCGGCTGACCCGCACCCCTTCATCGGCCAGCGCCACCATCGGCGTAGGCGGTGCGCGCCACTGGGCAATGCCCAGCCACACCAGGTAAGCCACGCCCAGCCACTTGATCACCAGAAATGCCGACTCTGACGCTGCCACCACAGCACCCAGGCCGGCACCAACGATCAGCACCTGCGTCCAGATGCCCAGAATCAAGCCAAAAACGGTGAAGTAGCCCCGGCGAAAACCGTGGTTCAAGCCAGCGCTCATGGCCGCCACAGCGCCCGCGCCAGGCGACACGCTGATGGCCCAGCAAGCGGCAAAAAAAGCCAGCCAGGTTGAAAGTTCCATCAACAGACCAACTTACAGGACAGCATTTTGGAGGGCGGCAATGCGCGCTTCAATCGGTGGATGGGTGGCAAACAACTGGCCCACACCGCCAGCAATCCCCAGCGCCGCCACGCTCTTGGGCAGGTCAGCAGGGTGCATGCCGCCCAGCCGGGCCAGCGCGTTGATCATGGGCTGCTTGCGGTTCATCAACTGTGCTGCACCGGCGTCTGCGCGGAATTCGCGGTGACGTGAGAACCAGGCCACCACCATGGCGGCGGCAAAGCCGAGCACGATGTCGAGCACCAAGGTGGTGATCATGTAGCCGATACCGGGGCCGGAGTCGCGGCTGTCCCCTTTGCGCAAAAAGCTGTCGACGGCGTAGCCAATCACGCGACTCAAAAACACCACAAAGGTATTCATCACGCCCTGAATCAGCGTCATGGTGACCATGTCGCCATTGGCAATGTGGGCCACTTCGTGGGCAATGACGGCTTCAATCTCTTCATGCGTCATACCTTGCAGCAACCCGGTAGAGACCGCCACCAAGGCCGAATTTTTGAACGCACCGGTGGCAAAGGCGTTCGGGTCGCCTTCAAAAATACCCACTTCAGGCATGCCGATACCGGCCTTCTCAGCCAGCTTGCGCACGGTTTCCACGATCCAGGCTTCGTCGGCATTTTGCGGCTGCTCAATCACCCGCACGCCCGCGCTCCACTTGGCCACCGGTTTGCTGATCAGCAGCGAAATAATGGCGCCACCAAAGCCCATCACCAGTGCGTAGCCCATCAAGGCGCTCAAGTTCAGGCCGTCAGCGGTGAGGTAGCGGTTAACGCCCAGCAAACTGGCCACCAGTCCCAGCACGGCGACGACCATGACATTGGTCAGCACAAACAAAATAATGCGTTTCATGTAGTTATCTTTCAACTTGACGCCTGCAACCCACAGGCCGGTAGCGTCGATGTTAGGGGCAAAGGGGCTGTTTTCAAGACCAGGCGCGGGCAAATTGCACAGGCCCTGTAAGGGCTTGGGTGCCGGTGCGCCAGCAGCGCTTTCAAACCGGCTCCACCGGCTCCACTGGCCCCAAGGGGATGCGGGGCCGTCTGAACACACTCACGTCATCGTAAAACGCCACGTCTTCGTTGGCCGCCCACCAACCCGGCACGCCCAGCACCGGCAAATGCGCAAATGGTTTGGCCGCCAGCTTGTCCGCGCTCAGGTCGGCGGCCATCCAGGCGTCCAGCGCAGCCAGGGAGGTCGCTGCGGCGGGGCCGCGGTACACATGGGCCGTCATGGCTTTGCGCGGCGACACCAGCTTCTCCATCAACGCATGGCCAAACAGCACCAGTTGCGCCTGGCCCCACAGCGGGCGCAGGTCCACAAACAAACGCGGCCAGTCTTTCGCCACCAGGGCGTCCCAGAGCGCCGGCGGGCCCAGCAAAAAGGCGGCGTTTTCATCGAATACGGTCAGCGCGTCGCGCACTTTGCCGCGCACCTGGCCAATGCCGTCCAGCGCAATTTGCGCGGCCTGCAACTGGTTCAGACGCACCTTGGTCAGCGGCAGGTGGTGCCAAACCAGGCCATTGAAGAAATCATGCAGGCCGTTGCGTGTGGGGCATTGCCGGGTGTCAAAAATAAAGCGTTCATAGGCCTCGCCTGTGGGCAAAAGGCTTTGCGGCACAAAGTGCACCGGGGCGCCGCCGGGCGTGGTGTAGTTGTTGAGCGCGTCGGCACAGGAGGCACCGGCCAGCACCTGGGCCGCCAGCGCTTGGCCCACCGGCGCCAGAGGGGCCAACCAGGGGGCTTGCCAGTTGATGGACGCTAGACCATGCGCCATGGCAGGGCTTCGCCAGAGCGCAAAGGCTTGAGCTGGGCCTGGCCAAAGGCAAAGCTTTCGGGCGGCGTCCAGGCCTCGCGCTTGAGGGTAACCTGGCCGGTGTTACGCGGCAGGCCGTAAAAATCAGCGCCGTTGAAACTGGCAAACGCTTCGAGCTTGTCCAGCGCCCCGGCGGCGTCAAAGGCTTCTGCGTACATCTCCAGCGCCGCATGCGCGGTGTAGCAACCGGCACAGCCACTGGCGTGCTCTTTCAGGTGCGCCGGGTGCGGTGCGCTGTCGGTGCCGAGAAAGAATTGGTTGGCGCCACGGGTGGCAGCCTGCACCAGGGCCAAACGGTGCGTCTCGCGTTTCAAAACCGGCAGGCAGTAGTAATGCGGGCGAATGCCGCCGGTAAAAATGGCATTGCGGTTGTAGAGCAAATGGTGGGCGGTGATGGTGGCGGCGGTGAAGCGGTCAGCCTGGGCCACGTACTGCGCGGCCTCACGCGTGGTGATGTGCTCGAAGACAATTTTCAGCTCGGGAAAATCACGCCGCAGCGGTATCAGCTGGGTGTCGATGAACACCGCCTCGCGGTCAAACAAGTCAATGTCGGGCGAAGTCACCTCACCGTGCACCAGCAGCAGCAGGCCTTCTCGCTGCATGGCCTCCAGGGTGGCGTAGGTTTTGCGCAGGTCCGTCACGCCGGCGTCGCTGTTGGTGGTGGCGCCTGCCGGGTAGAGCTTGGCCGCCACCACGCCGGCGTCGCGCGCGCGTTTGATCTCGTCAGCGGGCAAGTTGTCGGTCAGGTAGAGCGTCATCAGCGGCTCAAACTGCAGGCCCTGGGGTACGGCGGCGGCAATGCGCGCCTGGTAGGCCAGCGCTTGCGCCGTCGTGGTGATCGGTGGGCGCAAGTTGGGCATGATGACGGCGCGGCCAAACTGGGCAGCGGTATGCGGCACCACGGTGCTGAGTGCGTCGCCATCGCGCACATGCAGGTGCCAGTCGTCGGGGCGGGTGATCGTCAGGGTCTGGGGCAAAGTGTGTGTCATGGCCGCTATTGTCCCAAAAGCGGCCGGACGGGTTGGGCGGCCGTTAGATCGCAAGCCTCAGGACTTGCCGGCTTGCGTCAGCAGGTAATCCCACAAGGCCTGGGCATTGCGCTTGGGACTGTGAAGCGGGTGGTGTAACGGGCTCTGCACAGAGCTGCGGCCAGGGCCTTTTCCAACCTCTTTGACCGACGGACGCTCACGGTAGGCGCGCACGTCCATGGTGATCTGCAGGCCTTTCATTTCTG
Source organism: Rhodoferax sp. (assembly GCA_044354655.1). Classification (GTDB taxonomy): domain Bacteria; phylum Pseudomonadota; class Gammaproteobacteria; order Burkholderiales; family Burkholderiaceae_C; genus Rhodoferax. The sequence continues at coordinate 4,382 of JBIKZP010000123.1, forward strand.
GCGACAGCGCACTCACCAGTTTTTTGCTGCGCAGGTCTTTTTTAACCGCACTGAAAGGCAAGAAAGCCACGCCATGGCCTTCCAGCGCCATGGCCCGCAAGCCCTCGGCCATATCGGTCTCGTAGACGCGGTCAAAGTGAATGGCCGAGCCCGACTGCTTCAAAATCAGCTCCACCATTTGGCCCAGGTAAGCGCCCGGCGCATACGCCAGGTACGGCAAGGGAAGGCCTGGGCGACCCGGCAACTCGAACAGCGGCTCACCCTGGGCATTGGGTTTGACATAAGGCGCCAGGGTTTCCTCGCCCAGGCTCACCATTTCGTAGCGGTCCGCATCTAACTGGTAGGGTTGTGAGGCGTGGTGGTAAGCAATCAGCAAATCGCAACTACCCTCCACCAGGCGCATCACCGCGTCGTGCACGTTGAGTGCAATCAGCCGGCTCTTGATGGTGCCAAACTGCTCGCGCAGGCCCGACACCCAGGCTGGGAAAAAGGTGAACGCCAGCGTGTGCGGCACGGCAAACTCAATCACATCCTGCCCAGCAGCGGTGTGCCCGCGCATCATGGCGCGCGTGCTTTGCAAGGCCTGCAAGACTTCGAGCGACTGGTCGTACAGCGTCTCCCCCGCCGGCGTGAGGCGCGTGGGGTAGCTACTGCGGTCTACCAAGTCGGTGCCCGCCCAGGCTTCTAGCGACTGAATGCGCCTAGAAAAAGCCGGCTGGGTGACATGGCGCAGTTGTGCCGAGCGGCTGAAACTGCGGGTTTCAGCCAGACTGACAAAGTCTTCAAGCCATTTGGTTTCCATAATCGCGATTATCGGCGGGCGTGCAGCGGGTAGGCGGGGTCGGTGTAACCCGGCGTGGAGGGGTGGCCCGGGCGCACCAGTTGGTCGACCAAGGCTTCATCTTCTGCACTGATCTGAAAATCCAGAGCCGGCGCGTAATCCTGCCACTGCGCCAGCGTGCGTGGCCCGGCAATCACCGCACTCACGGCCTGGTTGGCCAGCACCCAGGCCGTGGCGAACTGGGCCAAGCTCACGCCCCGGGCTTGGGCATGCTGCTTGAGCGTCTGGGCGATCTGCAAAGACTCGGGGCGAAACTCGGTTTCTACGATGCGTTTGTCAGCACGGCCAGCGCGGGTGCCCGCATCAGGCGCCTGGTTGGGCAGGTATTTGCCGGTCAGCACGCCGCGCGCAATCGGGCTGTAAGGCGTCACGCCAATGCCGTAGTGCTGACAGGCCGGCAGCACCTCCACCTCGGGCATGCGGTTGAGCAGGTTGTAGTAAGGCTGGCAGACCACCGGGCCTGGCATGCCCAACTGGCCGGCCAGGCGCACCACTTCAGCGATACGCCAACCCCGAAAATTGGAAACCCCCCAGTAGCGAATCTGCCCCGCTTGCAGCATGGCCTCCAGCGCACGCAGCGGCTCCTCCAGGTTCATGCCGTTGTGGTCTAGGTGCAGGTACAAAATATCCACGTAGTCGGTCTGCAGCCGCGCCAGCGAGGCCGCGATGCTTTGCAACATCCAACTGCGCGAGTAGTGGCCCTGGTTGACCCGCTCAGACATCTTGTTGCCCAGCTTGGTTGCAAGCACCCAGTCATGGCGCTGGCCCTTGAGCAGCGTACCCACCATGGTCTCCGAGGCGCCTTTGGAGTAAACGTCTGCGGTATCGATGTAATTGACACCATGGGCATGGGCATCGGCCACGATGGCTTGCGCCTCGGGCTGCGCCGTCTGGTCGCCAAACATCATGGTGCCCAGGCACAGGGCGGACACCTTCAGATTGCTGTGGCCAAGATTTCGGTACTGCATGTCACTCCTTCACGTGGTGGAATTATTCAGCACTTTGCTGCAAAGCCCACATCTGGGCGTAACGCCCCTGGGCGGCCAACAACTTGGCGTGGGTACCGCGCTCCAGAATCTGGCCAGCCTCCATCACCAAAATTTCATGCGCATCCACCACGGTAGACAGACGGTGCGCAATCACCAGCGTGGTCTTGTTGCGCGCCACGCTTTGCAGCTCGGCCTGAATGGCGCGCTCGTTGGCCGAGTCCAGCGCCGAG
>JBIKZP010000124.1:0-6417 GCA_044354655.1 Rhodoferax sp.
AAAAATGGGACCAGGCTTGGCCCATGAGCCGCAGGCCTCAGCGGCTAGCAAGGCCTTGATCGCCCCGGAACTGGCCCGCCCCAAGGAGGCCTTGGAAGCCGTGGCGCTGGACCAGTTGCGCCTGGTGGGCAGCTTGGTGAATGCTGACCAGGTGGTGGCGTTGGTGCAGCACAAGCAGATGGTTTACCAGGTGCGCATCGGTAACCACCTGGGTTTGAACTACGGACGCATCACCCGCATTGATGAAAAACGCATCAACCTGCGCGAAATTGTTCCCACCCTGAACGGGGGCTGGGTAGAAAGCTCGGTCACCTTGCTGCTTCAGGAGAAAACACCATGATCTGTGACATAAATCGGGCGTTTATCGCTGCCATGTGGCGCTTGGGCCTGCTCACCCTGGTGGGCTTGACCTCCTGGACGGCGCAGGCACAGATTCAGGTGCAGACACTGTCCCAGACGCGCATTCAGTCGGTGAGCGGTTCGCTGCAAGCCGGGGTCGAGATGGTCAAGATTGACTTTCAGGGACCCCTGCCAGCCATGCCGGCGGTTTTTTCCACGCCTTCACCGGCGCGCATTGCGATGGACTTTGAACGGGTGAGCAACGGCACCGGTCAAACCACGTTCGACATTCACCAGGGGCGGGTCAGCCAAGTGCGACTGGTGCAGTCAGACCAGCGCACCCGCCTGGTGCTGAGTTTGAAACAAAGCAGTACCTACCAACTTCGGTGGCAGGGCGCCTCCCTGTTGATCATCCTGGACGCGGCGCTACCTGCCGCCTCGGTGCCCGCCGAGGCGGCTATGTTCAGTGCCCCGGTCGAGGGCGTGCTGGCCCTGCTCAAGGCGATTGATTTTCAGCGGGGCGAGGGGGGAAGAGGGCGCATCGTGGTGGGTTTGTCCAGCGCTCAGGTCAACGTCGATATTCGGCAGCAGGGTAAAACTTTACGCGTGGATTTTTTGAAGACGGCCTTGACTGAAGGCTTGCAGCGGCGCCTGGATGTGACGGACTTTGGCACCCCGGTGCAAAACATCACGACCACCCAGGTGGGCGACCGGGTCAGCCTGTTGATTGAACCCCAGGGCAACTGGGTGCACAGCGCCTACCAGGCCGATGACCAGTTGGTCGTGGAGATCAAGCCACAAGCACTGGACGATGCCAAGGTCACGCAGGGTCAGGGCTTTACCGGTGCCAAGTTGTCTTTCAACTTTCAGAATATCGAGGTGCGTTCCATCTTGCAGGTGATTGCCGAATTTTCCAAATTCAACATCATCACCTCCGATGCAGTGGCCGGCAGTTTGACCATGCGTTTGCAAGAGGTGCCCTGGGACCAGGCCCTGGACATCATCCTGCAGGCCAAGGGCCTAGGGATGCGCACCACGGGCAATGTCATCTGGGTGGCGCCGCGTGAAGAAATTACCGCGCGCGAGAAGATGGCGCTTGAAACCGTGGCGGCTTTGCAAAACCTGGAGGCCTTGCGCACGCAGTCTTTCCAGCTGAACTATGCCAAGGCCGTGGACATTGCGGCGCAACTCAGCGCCAGTGGCCCGGGATTTGGCTTGGGCATGGGCGCTGGTATGGGTATGGGTCCGTCCATGGGTTTCGGTAGCAGCGCCAGCATGGGTGGCGCTGCGGGTGCAGGCGCTGGCAGCGCGCGTATCCTGAGCCTGCGTGGCAGCGCCCTGGCAGAAGCGCGAACCAACCAGCTCTTTGTCACCGACATACCCGCCAAATTGGAGCAGGTGCAGCAATTGATCCTCAAGCTCGATGTGCCGGTGCGCCAGGTGCTGATTGAGGCGCGCCTCGTTGAAGCCACCGACAGCTTTGGAAAATCACTGGGCGTGCGCCTGGGCGGGGGCAGTTTGAATACCGGTAAAGCCCGCGCTACCCTAGGGGCCGACTACAGCAATGCCGTGGCCAGCAGCAACCCAGGCGGCGTGCCGGATGTCAGCAGCAAGTTCATCAACCTGCCCGCGTCGGGGCAAGGTGATTACAGCGCCGCCTCGTTTGGCGTGTCCTTGTTCAACTCGGCGGCCAATGGTTTTCTTGCCCTGGAAATTTCAGCGCTGGAGGCCGACGACAAAGGCAAGGTCATTTCCAGCCCGCGCATCGTCACCGCAGACCAGGTGACGGCGCTCATTGAGCAAGGCGTGGAGTTGCCCTACCAAATGGCAAGCTCTAGCGGCGCCACCTCGGTGGCTTTTCGCAAGGCCAATTTGAAGCTGGAGGTCACGCCACAAATCACGCCCGAAGGCGGCATCATTCTGAGCCTGGACATCACCAAGGACAGCGTCGGCATCAGCACCCTGGCGGGGTATGCCATCAATACCAAGCACATCAAAACCCAGGTGCTGGTAGAAAACGGCGGCACGGTGGTGATAGGCGGTATTTACGAACTGACTGAAGCCAGCAACGATACGCAGGTGCCCTTTCTGGGCGACCTGCCCGTGGTGGGGAATTTGTTCAAAACCCGCACCAAGTCGTCCAGCAAAAAAGAATTGCTGGTCTTCATCACGCCCAAAGTGGTGGCGGAGCGGGCCATCGTGCGCTGAAAACGGGCCGGTTGCTGGCCCTGGCGCTGTGGTGGTCAGACCCGCACTTTCGGTTCTAATCTGTACATTGCAAGTACACAAGACCCACATGGTTAACGGAAGAATTTCACTCATAGGCCTGCCCGGCTCAGGCAAAACCACCGTGGGGCGGCAACTGGCCCGGCGGCTGCAACTGCCGTTTGTCGATTCTGACCATGTCATTGAAACCCGGCTGGGCTGTTCTATCCGTGAATTTTTTGAGCGCGAGGGCGAGAGCCGCTTCCGCGATGTGGAAGAACAGGTCATCGACGAACTCACCAGCCAGTCCAGCGGCGTGCTGTCCACCGGCGGTGGCGTGGTGTTGCGCCCCAATAACCAGCTGCATCTGCATGAGCGCACCCATGTGATTTACCTCAACTCGTCGCCCGATGAGCTGATTCGCCGGCTGCGCCACGATGTGAACCGCCCCCTGCTTCAGGTGGCCGACCCCCTTAGCCGCTTGCGTGACCTGCACGCCCAGCGTGACCCGCTGTACCGCCAGACGGCGCATTTTGTCATTGACACCGGGCGCCCGTCGGTGGCCACCTTGGTCAACATGATCGTGATGCAGCTCGAGCTCACGGGTGCCGTGGCGCCGTCCGGCAGCTGAGCATCCACCCGGCTGGCCAGGCCTGGCACACGGGGCCCAAGTGCCTCTAAACTCTGACCATGAACGCATCTGCACCCTCAAGCTCCCCTCCTAGCGCTGCACCTAGCGCGACCCAAGTGGTGACCATTGACCTGGCCGACCGCAGCTATCCCATTGCCATTGGCAGCGGGCTGCTCGACCAGCCGCTGACCTATGCCGGCTTACCCAACGCCAGCAGCGCGCTGATTGTCAGCAACACCACCGTGGCGCCACTTTATGCGCAGCGCCTGCAGGCCGCGCTGGCCGGCAAATATGCACAAATTCACCTGGTCACCCTGCCGGATGGCGAAGCCTACAAAACCTGGCAAACCCTGAACCTCATCTTTGATGCCTTGCTGCAACACACCTGCGACCGCAAAACCATTTTGTTTGCGTTGGGCGGCGGCGTGGTGGGCGATATGACCGGTTTTGCCGCAGCCAGCTACATGCGCGGCGTGCCCTTTGTGCAGGTCCCCACCACCCTGTTGGCGCAGGTCGACTCCTCGGTGGGCGGCAAAACGGCCATCAACCACCCGCTGGGTAAAAACATGGTTGGCGCCTTTTACCAGCCGCTGCAAGTGGTCTGTGATCTGGATACCCTGGGTACCCTGCCAGCGCGCGAATTAAGCGCCGGCCTGGCCGAGGTCATCAAATACGGGCCGATTGCCGACCTGGAATTTTTGAGTTGGATTGAGGACCACATCGAGGCGCTGATTGCGCGCGACCCGGCGGCACTGGCGCATGCCGTGAAACGCAGTTGCGAGATCAAGGCCCATGTGGTGGGGCAAGACGAGCGGGAGGCTGGTCTGCGCGCCATTCTGAATTTTGGCCACACCTTTGGGCATGCCATCGAGGCCGGAATGGGCTATGGCCAATGGCTGCATGGCGAGGCCGTGGGTTGCGGCATGGTCATGGCCGCGCACCTGTCGCAGCGCCTGGGCGGCGTGGACGCTGCGTTTGTGCAACGGCTGACCGCGTTGGTTAAAAAAGCCGGTCTGCCGGTGGTGGGGCCCCAATTGTCGGCTACCGACAACGCCGGGCGTTACCTGGAACTCATGCGCCACGACAAAAAATCTGAAGGTGGCGCCATTCGTTTTGTGCTGATAGACCGCCCCGGCAGCGCCGCAGTGCGCGCTGCCCCGGATGCCCTGGTGCGCGAGGTCATTGACGCCTGCTGCACATGACACTGGCCGTTTTTGCCTGCCATCCCGACCAGTCGCGCGGGCGGCGTTTTGCGCAGGAGCCGGCGCCCACGCGCACCGAGTTTCAAAGAGACCGCGACCGCATTGTTCATTGCACGGCGTTTCGGCGGCTGGTGTACAAAACCCAGGTGTTTCTGAACCACGAAGGCGACCTGTTTCGCACCCGCTTGACGCACTCGCTGGAGGTAGCGCAGCTGGGCCGCTCCATGGCGCGTTCGCTGGCGCTCAATGAAGACCTGGTGGAGGCCATTGCGCTGGCGCATGACCTGGGCCACACCCCGTTCGGCCATGCCGGGCAAGACGCGCTCAATGCCTGCATGCAACCCTTTGGCGGCTTTGAGCACAACCTGCAAAGCTTGCGCGTGGTGGACCACCTGGAGGCGCGCTACCCTGAATTTGACGGACTGAACCTTTGTTTTGAGACCCGCGAAGGTATTCTCAAACATTGCTCGCGGGCCAATGCCGCCTTGCTGGAGCAGGCCGAGCCGGGGGGGGTGGGCCAGCGTTTTTTGGCGCGGACCCAGCCTAGCCTGGAGGCGCAGTTGTGCAACCTGGCCGATGAAATTGCCTACAACGCGCACGATGTGGACGACGGCGTGCGCTCCGGCCTGATCACCCTGGCGCAGCTGCGCGAGGTCGCCTTGTTTGAAGAGTTTCGTCAGCAAACGCAAGACGAGTTTCCCCACCTGCTTGATCCGGCCCAAGGGCGGCGCCTGCTGTACGAGACCATTCGCCGCATGCTCAGCGCCCAGGTCTATGACGTGATTGCGGCCACTGGCTTGGCCTTGAAACATAGCGCCCCCGCCAGTGCCGATGCCGTGCGCCTGTTGCCGCCACTGGTGTGTTTTGGCGAAGCCATGCGCGCCAAGTCGCAGGCCTTGAAATCATTCTTGCTCAGCCAGTTGTACCGCCACCCGCAAGTCATGCTCACCACCGGCCAGGCACAGCAGGTGGTGCGCGACTTGTTTCAAGCCTACCTGACCCAGCCGCAGGAACTCGCCCCGGGCTTTCAGGCCCGCGCCGCCCTGGGCGCTGCCAGCGAAGGCGCCTCAGGACAGGCCCGCGTGGTGGCCGACTACATTGCCGGCATGACCGACCGCTTTGCTGGGCGTGAGCATGAGCGCTTGACTGGCCAGCGCCTGCTGGCATGAGCGGGTTGCGCCACCCGGCCTGGGTCGTCATCCTCGCGGGTATCAGCGCCGCCTTGCACGTGGGCAAGCTCCCCCCGGCTTTGCCGGTGTTGCGCGATGCGCTGGGCATCTCGCTGGTGCAGTCGGGTTTTTTACTTTCCATGGTGCAACTCGCTGGTATGACGCTGGGGCTGGCGGTGGGCTTGACGGCCGATGGACGCGGCCTAAAGCGCAGCCTGCTTGCCGGCTTGTTGCTGCTGGCTGGCGCCGGTGCCTGGGGCGGCTGGGCCACAAATGCGACCAGCCTGATTGCACTGCGCGCGCTCGAAGGCCTGGGCTTTTTGCTGGTGGCCATGCCCGCGCCGAGTTTGTTGCGTCAGCTGGTGCCACCGCAGCGCCTCTACAGCACCTTGGGCATCTGGAGCACCTACATGCCCGTAGGCACCGCGTTGGCTTTGCTGACCGGGCCGTTCTTTATGGCGTGGGCCGGGTGGCAGATGTGGTGGTGGTGCACGGCGGGGGTGTCGCTGCTGGTGGCGTGGTGGGTCTGGCGTGTGGTGCCGTCAGATGCGGTGCGCCGTGCGCAGGGGCTTGCCACCACCGGCCAGGGCGCTGTGCCCGGTTCGCCTCATCCTTGGCCGCAGCGCTTGCGCCAGACGCTGCGCGCGCCTGGCCCCTGGCTGGTGGCGTTGAGTTTTGCGGTGTATTCCAGCCAGTGGCTGGCCGTCATCGGGTTCTTGCCCTCCATGTATGCCCAGGCGGGCATGCAGGGCAGTACCAGCGCGGTACTCACGGCGTTGGCGGCCCTGTCCAACCTGGTGGGCAACCTGGCCTCAGGCCGATTGCTGCAACGTGGCGTGCCGGCGCAGCGCTTGCTGTACCTCGGATTTGT
>JBIKZP010000125.1:0-6396 GCA_044354655.1 Rhodoferax sp.
ACGAATTCAGTGCGAAAGGATCTGGCTGAGGAACAGCTTGGTGCGTTCAGATTGCGGGTTGTTAAAGAGTTCGCCAGGCGGGGCTTTCTCCACAATGCGACCGGCATCCATGAAGACCACGGTGTCAGCCACTTTTTTGGCAAAGCCCATTTCATGGGTCACGCAAATCATGGTCATGCCGGACTGGGCGAGGTCAATGATGACGTCCAGCACTTCTTTGATCATTTCTGGGTCAAGCGCGGAAGTGGGTTCGTCAAACAACATGACTTTGGGCTCCATGCACAAGGAACGGGCAATGGCCACGCGCTGCTGCTGGCCGCCTGAGAGTTGGGCGGGAAATTTGGCGGCTTGTTCTGGAATGCGCACCCGCCGGAGGTACTCCATGGCCTTGTCCTGGGCTTCAGCGCGCGGCGTGCCCCGTACCCGAATTTGCGGCAGCGTGCAGTTCTCCAGCACGCTGAGATGAGGGAACAGGTTGAAGTGCTGAAACACCATACCCACTTCACGCCGAATCGCGTTCACGTGTTCGGTGTCTTCGTTGAGTTCAATCTTGTCGACCACAATCACCCCGCTGTCGTGCTCTTCCAGGCGGTTGATGCAACGAATGAGCGTAGATTTTCCAGAGCCCGAGGGGCCACAAATCACCATGCGCTCGCCGCGCTTGATGCTGAGGTCAATGTCGCACAACACATGGTGCTCTCCAAACCATTTGTTGACGCCCTTGAGTTCGATGATGTTGGTGTTGTTCATGGAGGAGGCTTTATTACTTGAGTGCTCGGGCATGGCGCCGTTCGAGGTGGGCAAACAAACGCGACAGGGACAGGCACAAGATGAAATACACCACGGCCACAAAAACAAAAACTTCAAATACCCGCTGGGTGGTGACCTGAACATCCTGCGCTGAAAAGGTCAGCTCTTGAATGGATACCAGCGACACCAGCGACGAATCTTTGATGAGTTGTATGAACTGGCCAGCCAGTGGTGGCAGCACATTGCGCCAGGCTTGCGGCAAAACGATGAAGCGCAAAATATCCAGCTTCGAAAACCCCAGGCTTTTGCCAGCTTCTATTTGAGAGGCGGGTACCGACTGGATGCCGGCACGAACGATTTCGGTGACGTAGGCGCCAGAAAATACCGACAGACACATCAAACCGAGCATGAAGTTGTCAATCAGCTTGACGGGGCCGAACAAAATAGCGATGGTGCTTTGCCAGAAGGCGGGCAAGGTTTGCACCCGGTTGCCGATAGCCAGCAAAGGCATGATCTGGCTGGCAATGAAATAAACAAATACGAAAACAAAAACGATGGGCGGTATGTTGCGAATCAGCATGACATAGCCGCCGCCAATCAAGCGAAAAAGAAGCCGTTGACTGGTGCGCGCCAAGCCCATCACCGTGCCGATGACCCCGGCCAGCAAGATGCCCCAAAAAGCCAATCGCAGGGTGGTCAGGAGACCATCCACCAGTAAATTGGTGACCCAGCGGCCACTGGCTTCATCAAAGCGAACGATGAAAGGCCAGATGCCGCTCCACTTCCATTGGTACTTAAACACAGCATCTGTGCGCCACACCAGGAAGCCGATGACCAGGGCCACGGCCAACAAAAGCAGGCCATCCAACCAGCCCCAGTCCCACCGCGAACGCGACGATTTTCTGGGCGCCACGCGTGGGCCGGAGCTGGAAGTTTGCATGGCTTATTGAGGAACCAGGGCGGCCCATTCCTGTGTTTTGAACCAATAGGTGTGGCGCTGCTTGATCCAGTCCTTGTTCTTGCCAATCCAGTCATTCAGGTAAGCCATCATGGCGGGGTTGGCTTTGCGCATACCAAAAGCGTCTTCACCATTGCTCACGTTTTCTGCGGTGGGTTTGAACAAACGGTCTGGGTTTTTCAACGTGAAGAACGTGGGCTTGGGTTCGCTGGAAATCACGGCGTGCGCATTGCCGTTGATCACTTCCTGGAACGCAATGGCGTCATCGTCAAACTGGCGCAAGGTAGCCTTGGGCCACTTATCTTCAATCAGCTTGCACGCCGCAATGCCACGACGGCAGGCAAAGGTGACGTTGGCGTTGTTGTAATCTTCAGGCCATTTGAGCTTGGATGCCAACTGCTTGGAGGCTGTAACGCCTTGGCCTGAGACGGCGTAGGGCACGGTGAAATCAATCTGTTCCTTGCGCTGCGGGGTAATGGACATGCCGTTGAGCATGTCAAACTTGCCGGCAATCATGGACGGGATGATGGCGTCCCAGGCGGTGGGCATCAACTCAATCTGCACGCCCATGTCCTTGGCCAGTTTGGTGGCAACATCGACCTCGAAGCCAATCAACTGACCCTGCTTGTCGCGCATGGCCCAAGGCACAAAAGCACCAATGCCAACCTGCAGTTTGCCGCGTTTCTTGATGACGTCCACCAAGTTTTCTTGAGCGTGTACGGGCTGAATCAAGACCATAGCCCCCAAACAAAGCGCCACGGCGCCAAGAACTTTTTTCAATACTTTCATGATCAACTCCTTGTAAATATCAACACCAAAAAAAACACCAACTTCAACGAAAACTTTCAACTTTCAACTTTCAACTTTCAACTTTCAACCGGTTGCTCGTTTCAAGAAACTTTGTATCGGCGCTCCAACCAAGCCACGCCTAAAGACAGCGTGATGGTGACGACCAGGTAGATGGCCGCCGTGACCAACCAGATTTCAAAGGCCATAAATGTGTCAGAAACCGCCGTGCGCGCCTGGGTAGTGAGGTCAAACACGGCAATCACACTGACCACGGCAGAATGTTTGACCAGGTTCACCAGCACGCCACCAAGCGGTGGCAGCATCAAAGGGACGGCTTGGGGCAGGACAATGTCGCGGTACAAATTGGCCGTGGAAAAGCCCAAACTTTTACCCGCCTCCCATTGGCCTTTGCGCACGGCGACGATGGCACCACGAATGATTTCTGCGGCAAAAGCACCCTCATACAAGGCCAGGCAAAGGATGCCCGCCCATTGACGGGAAATACCCATCACAGCGGCGATGATGAAGTACATGATCAGCATTTGCACCAGGATGGGTGTGTTGCGTATGACTTCGATGTAGCACCAGGTCAGCGCGTTGCCCACGGGCGACCTGGAGAGCCGCAGAATAGCGGTAACCAGTCCGATCACCAGCCCCAAAATGCCTGCCAGGGCCGCAATTTCCAAGGTCACAAACAAGCCTTTCATCAAAGGCCCCCAGATAAACTCGCCATCAATGACCCGGTACAGGAAGCGGGGCATTTTTTCCCATTTCCATTGGTAGTTCATGCTCTGGGCGCCGCGCACAATCACCCAGGTCAGAAACAGTACCAGGGCGCTGAATTGCAGCAGCTCGAACCAGGTCTGTCGATGCCAAGGCGTTGCTCGCTTGGCGTTGAGGGGGCGCACTGTGTGGGTTTGCATTATTTGGACGCGGGCGGTTGGTCCGCATCAGCACGGTAATTAAAGGACTTGCCGAAGCGCCAAATGAGGTAGTCGCCACAGCTGATGGCGGGCTCCAATGGTTCGCGGTCTGGGAACACCTCGCGGGCGTCAATGCGCGTTTCTGGATCAGGGTCAAAGGCCAGCACCAGCGACAAGCGCTCTTTACCTGAAGTGTTGATCACGCGGTGCGGGGTTGAGCGGTATTCGCCGTTGGTCCAGCGTGAGAGCAAGTCGCCCACGTTGACCACCAGGGTTCCGGGTATAGGGGGCGCATTCACCCACTGACCTTGTGCATCTTGAACTTGCAGACCGCCCACATCGTCCTGGCACAGAACGGTCAGCACACCAAAGTCGGTATGCGGTGCCACACCAAATTGTTCGGTGGTTTGTTGGCGGTCTTGCGCCGGGTAATAGACGAAAGCGGCCCGGCTCATGGGCAGGTTGCAGGTGCGTAAGAAGTGCTGGGGTGGCAGTCCCAGGCCAAGCGCAAAACCCTGCAACAGCAAGCGAGAAACATGATCGGCCTGGTCAAAAAATTGCAGCGCGCTAGCGCGCAAAGCGGGTAACTCTTGGGGCCAGCGGTTGGTGCCACGCAGAGGATGGTCTTCTATCGTTTGCCCTTGGGCGTCTTCGATGCCCCAGATAAAACTTTCCTTCAGGTCGGGCAGCTTGTCGGCCTGCATGCGCGCCTGCCCCATGGACAAAAACCCCCGGTGCTTGTTAGAGATACCCAGTGCCTGCTTGATGGGCTCGGGCTGCCGAAAGAATGCCAGCGCCTGTTGCCGGGCGTCTGCCAGCAAGTTCAAGTCAATACCGTGGTTGGTGATGTAAATGAAGCCAATGTCCCTGCTGGCCTGGTGCAGGGCCTGCGCCACCTGCATGGGGTTGGAGCCGTCCCGCAACGGACCGATGTCGATGACCGGTATCAATGCAGGCGCCAAGCTGGACAGGGGTGGGGTACTCATGAGCAGTGCGTTAAATGGTTTTCAGGTGATCCAACTAAAAGTAGGCGCATTCTAGAGATTGACCGGCCAGGGCTGGCTGCAGGCTTCTCAGGCGTCTCAGGTCGCCTCAGGTTCTTTGTAGTACCCCAGCACGTCGCCCTGGGTTGTTACGCCCAAGCCGTTGAGTAAGCGATTGGAGTAGTTGAAATAGGCACAGACCTGGTTAACTTCCAGAATTTCACCATCATCACAGCCTGCTGCGACCAGTGCGTCGTAATCGGGTCTTTCCATGCGCGCCACATCGACTGTGAGCTTGCGGGCATAGTTAAGCAAGGCCAATTCTTTGCCGCTGAAGGCCAGTTCTGGCTGGACTTTAGACAGTGCTTCCCAAACCAGGGCGGAGCGGGGTGCATCGTTCATGAGCCTGCGCGCGTTGGTGAAGTGGTGGGTGAGGCTGTACTCGCATTGGTTGGACATGCTGACGTAGGAGGCCACCACTTCCAAGAACCAAAAGGGCAGGGTGTTGTCGGGCGTATGCAGCACGCTGCGGTAGAGTGCCAGATGCCCTTGCATGCTTTGCGGGCGCAAGCTGTGTGCGCGCATGACGTTGTCTACCGTGCCACTGGGGGTCAGGGCCAGTTTGTACATGTCTTTGAGTTGGCCGGTGGCTTCCTCCAAGGGGATCATTTTTATCCAAGCGCTCATGGTGTCTCCGGGTAGGTGGGGTTGGGGTGGATCAGCTCGGTTGAGCACATCCCAGGTAGATTGGCAGTCAGCTTTCGCGGCCTATCGCTGACTGTTTTTGGTAAATAAATCATAGTCTGTTTCATGGTCTTAGCGCCACAAAGCCTGCATGGTTTGCACGAAGTTGCTGGCCAGCGCGCCCTGGACCTGTGTTGCAACGGCACGGCCCGCTACATACACCGCTTGGGGTCGGGCGTCGGGGCTGGAGAACACCAGCGCATCGAGCAGGTGGCTGTCGGGTATGCCCAGCAGGGCTGGCGCTTCCGTGTCAAGCACTACAAAGTCGGCACGTTGGCCAAGGCCCAGCCCGCCCAGCGCTTGGCCCGTGGCTGCGTGGCCGCCGCGCAGGGCCGCTTCAAAAAGGGTGGCCGCTGTACTGCCTTGGGTGTTGTCACGGCCGCTGTACTGAGCGGCCACGTTGCGCTGGCGGTGGGTCAGGCGCTGCGCGTATTCCAGTGCGCGCAACTCTTCGCTCCAGCAACGTGTGACGTGGCTGTCTGAGCCAATAGACCAGTGGCCACCCAGGCTGGCGTAGCCGGTGAAGTCAAACACGCCATCGCCTAGATTGGCCTCGGTGCTGGGGCAAATAACAATGGCCGCGCCTTGTTTTTGCACGCCCTGCAACTCAGCAGGCGTGGTGTGGGTGGCGTGCACTAGGTTCCAGCTCGGGGTGACGGGCAGGTGGTTCAACAGCCATTCGATGGGCCTTTGGCCGGTATGGCTTAGGCAGTCTTGCACCTCTTGCATTTGCTCGGCAATGTGCAGGTGCACGGGCAGCGTGTGCTGCTCGGCAAAGGCCGCCAGTTCGGTCATGGCGGCCGGGGTGGCGGCGCGTAACGAATGAATGGCCACGCCAACATTCACCCGGGTCAGGCCGTGGGTTTGGGTTTGGGTTTGCAAGTCGCTGACCAAGCGCATGATGCTGTCGGCACTGGAGGCAAAGCGTTGCTGGTCGTCACGCAGGCCTGCCGCACCAAAGCCCGAGCGCATGTACAGGGTGGGCAAGAGCGTGAGGCCCATGCCGGTGCGCTGGGCCGCGCGCACCAGGGCCATGGACATGTCCAGCGGATTAGCTTTTGGGACGCCTGCCTGGGCGTTGTGCAGGTAATGAAACTCGCAGACCTGGGTGTAACCGCCGGCCAGTAACTCGGTGTAGAGCAGGGCGGCAATGTGTTCGAGTTGCTCAGGGTTGATGCGCAGTGCCACCGAGTACATGCGGTCGCGCCAGCTCCAGAAGTCGTCGCTCAGGCCGTTGGCTGACGCACCG
>JBIKZP010000126.1:0-6394 GCA_044354655.1 Rhodoferax sp.
CTCTGTTGCCACTTTCTGTAATTCCTGTGAGTTTCTGGACATGGCACCCCAACAAGCAACCCCAACCCAAGCCCAAGGATGGTCATGGCCAGACGCACCGCGTATTCACTTCTTTCAGATTTTTCAAATCTTTTCATGCCACTGGTTTTGGTGTTCACGCTGTCGATGTCGCACCACACTGGCGCTGCCGCCAGCAGCTTGGCCAAGCCGGCCGCAACGTCCGTTCGGTCGCCACTGCAGGTTGGCAAACAGCACGCCATCAAAACCATTGCCGACGCGGCCCGATTGGCCAAAGACGGCGACACGGTAGAGGTAGACGCGGGCGATTACATCGCCGACGTGGCGGTGTGGACGCAGAAAAATCTCACGCTACGCGCCGTGGGTGGGCGCGTCAAGCTGGTGTCTTTTGGCGCCATCGCCGAAGGCAAAGGCATCTGGGTCGTACGGGCCGATGGCTTCAGCGTGGAAGGCTTTGACTTTACCGGCGCCACCACGGCCGAGCACAACGCAGCTGGCATCCGTTTTGAAAAAGGCTCCATGACGGTACGTAACTGCCATTTTTTCAACAACGAGAACGGCATTCTCACCAGCAACAGCCCAGAGCTTGTGCTGCGCATTGAAGGCAGTGAGTTTGCGCACAACGGCCATGGCGACGGGCGCAGCCATAACCTCTACGTGGGCGCCATTGCGCAGCTGTGGGTGAGCGGCAGTTATTTTCACCACGCACGCGGCGGGCATTTGTTAAAGAGCCGGGCTGCCGTGAACCATATTTTTTACAACCGCTTGACCGATGAGTTGGGGGGTCATGCCAGCTACGAGTTGGAGTTTCCTACGGGTGGTATCGCCTACGTGGTGGGCAACATCATTGAACAAGGCTCCCAGACCGAGAACCCCCACATGATCTCGTTTGGCGCGGAAGGCTATGTTGGTCCCCGCCACGGCCTCTACCTGGTCAACAACACGCTGGTGGACGACCGCCCTTCTGGCGGCATTTTTCTGCGCGTCAAACCCGGTACCGTAGCGCTCAAAGTCATCAACAACTTGCTGGTGGGAACAGACCGGATCGAGCTGGCCGGTGCGGGCGAATTCAAAAGTAATTATTCAGTGGACTGGGGCGAATTCGAGATGGCCGTGCGGGGCGACTACCGGCTCAAGCCCACCTCGCGGCTGCGTGGCGCAGCGGTGAGTTCAGGCCCGGTCAATGGACTCAATTTAATGCCCGAGCGCGAGTACAGCCACCCGCGTAAAAGCGTGGCGCTGGCCATGGCGGCGCGTCACCCGGGCGCGCTGCAAAGCAGCAAGTAAACGCTATGCGAATCATCACTTCCACCCCCGCTTCCACCTTCGCTAGCACCGACACCTTCGCCGACACTTTTGCCGGCAGGGCCAACTCAGCGTCAGCAACACAGCACCTATCGCGCGCCATCAGCCAGGGCACGCCTCGTTTTAGCGCGTCTGCGCTGGCCCAACTGGCTCAAACGGAGGGCCCGCTGGCCGCTTGGCGTGCCGCATTTTTTCAGCACGGCGCATCAGCGCCAGGCGCGGTACAAGGACCGTTTGCGGTGGGCTTGCACCTGCCGGACGGCCGCAGCTTCCTTGCCGTTGACCGCTTTGGCATTGAGCCCCTGTGTTACCGGGTTCAACACGGTCGCCTGCACTTTGCCAGCCGCGCTGACGCGCTCATGGACGAGCCACCTGAGCTAGACCCTCAAGCTATTTTTGACTACCTTTATTTCCATGTGATCCCGTCGCCACGCACTATTTACAAAGACGTTTTCAGGGTGCCTGCAGGCCACTGTGTGCTGATGGAAAAAGGCCAACTCACGGTGGCACCCTACTGGAAGCCCGACTTCACACCCCACCCCCAGCCCAGGTTCTCGTTCCTCAAAACTGAATTCAAACTGCTGTTGCAACAAGCCGTCGCACGTCAGCTTGACGACACGCCAGCGGCCTGCTTCTTGAGCGGCGGTACCGACAGTTCCACCGTCGCCGGCATGGCTGCGCAGCTCAGCGCGCAAACGGTAGCCACTTACTCCATCGGCTTTGATGCAGCCGGCTACGACGAGATGGCCTACGCCCGCTTGGCGGCGCGGCACTTCAACACCCGCCACCGCGAGTACTACGTCACGCCGGATGACTTGGTGCGCAGTATTCCCACCGTGGCTGCCTATTACGACCAGCCCTTTGGCAACTCGTCCGCCCTGCCCGCGTACTACTGCGCCCGCATGGCACAGGCCGACGGCGTGCACAAATTGCTGGCCGGAGATGGTGGCGACGAGCTTTTTGGCGGCAACACCCGCTATGCCAAACAGGCCGTCTTTGGCTGGTACGGCGCCCTGCCTGCCGCACTGCGTGAGCAACTGCTTGAACCGCTGGCCCAACTGCCCGGGCTGAACCATATCCCCCTGGTGCGCAAAGCCGCCAGTTACGTGAACCAGGCGCGCGTGCCCATGCCTGGTCGACTGATGACCTACAACCTGCTCACGCGCCTGGGCGTGACCGAGGTGCTGAGCGATGCGCTGCTCGCGCGCATCGACCCACAAGACCCGACACGCCAACAAGCCCACACCTGGGCGCAACTGCCCGACACCTCCCTGCTCAACCGCATGCTGGCCTATGACTGGCGCTACACCCTGGCCGACTGCGATCTGCCCAAGGTCACTGGCACTTGCGCACTGGCGGGCGTGTCGGTTGGGTTCCCCATGCTCGATGAGGCGCTGCTGGCGTTCTCGATGAAATTGCCGGCCAACTACAAGCTACGGCATCTGAGGCTGCGTTGGTTCTTCAAGGAAGCGCTGCGCGGCTTTTTACCCGACGACATTCTCACCAAGAAGAAACAAGGCTTTGGCCTGCCCTTTGGCGTATGGGCCACTCGTCACCCCGCGCTCTACCGTCTGGCGGCCGACTCACTGCACGCACTGGCAGACCGCGGTCTGGTGCGCCCAGAATTTATCCAAACACTGCTGAAGCAACACCTGCCCAGCCACCCTGGCTATTACGGTGAAATGGTCTGGGTCTTGATGATGCTGGAGCAATGGCTGGCCGCGAAGGCACCGAACTATCGGCTGTAGAAGAGAGCGTTGGGGTTGTTCCAGACCAGCCTGAGGTAGGCGCTGAAGATCATCTGCCCATTTTTTTCCTTGCATTTTGATACTCTATATAACAAAATACAAGGATGATTAATCGACTGTTTAAAGCTGAACTGGAAGATCGTCTGAGTTTATACCCTGGCGTTGTACTGCTGGGTGCTCGCCAAGTGGGCAAATCCACCCTGGCCCAAAGCTTGGCGACCACCAAGTCAGGGGCCGTGTTTCTTGACCTGGAGCTGCCAGCCGACCGCGCCAAGCTTGACAACCCCTCGGCCTTTTTTGCAGCGCACCGCGACCGCCTGGTAGTGATCAACGAAGTGCAAACCATGCCCGAGCTGTTTGTGCAATTGCGCCCAGAAATTGATGCGGATCGACGCCCGGGACGGTTTTTGTTATTGGGTTCAGCCAGCGGGGTTTTGCTCAAGCAATCTGCTGAATCTTTGGCCGGTCGCGTCAGCTACCTGGAGCTGCCGCCCTTGCTTTGGCAAGAGGTGCAACCCGCGTTGCCCGCCACGCACGACCCAACCCAAAATATGCTGGCGCTGCAAGACCACTGGCAGCGTGGCGGCATGCCCTTGAGTTGCCTGGCCAAGACCGATGCGCAATCGCTGCGCTGGCGCAACGACTACTTGCAAGCCGTCGTGCGGCGTGACTTGCCCAGCTTGGGCATCCATATTCCCAGCGAAACCCTGTGGCGTTTTTTGCGCATGTTGGCGCACCAGCACGGCCAGCTGTTCAACGCGTCGGCACTGGCGGTCGCCATGGGCGGCATTTCGCACATCACCGTGAGCCGTTATCTCGACATCTTTTGCGACGCCCTGATCGTGCGTAAAGTTGAGCCCTATTTCGTCAACCTGGGTAAACGCTTGGTCAAGTCGCCCAAGGTGTATTTTCGCGATACCGGTCTCTTGCACGCCCTGCTGGGCATTGCCAACGCACAAGATTTGCAGGGTCACCCCATGTCCGGCTATTCGTGGGAAGGCCTAGTCATGAACCACCTAGCGGCCCTGTTGCCTTTGGTGGCAGGCGGCAACGCCAGCCTGCACTTTTTCCGCACTGCCGCCGGGGCCGAGCTGGATGCGGTGGTGGACACCGGGCAAGAGCGCCTCGGCTTTGAAATAAAACTGTCAGACGCCCCACGCGTCACCAAAGGTTTTTGGAGCGCCTGCACCGACTTGCAAGTGAGCCGGGCCTACGTAGTGGCCCCTGTCACCACCAGCTGGCCATTGGGTGACAAGGCACAGGTGATTCCCTTGCTGGATGTAGCCAAGGTGCTGGGGTTAGCGCCATAAGCCACTAACGCTGCGCCTGCATATTCGCCAGCATACGAGCGGCGAAGCGCCAGCGGGTGGTGTCCCAGGGGGTGAAACGGCGAATTTGGAAGGGGTCGTCATCGGCTGTGCTGGCGCCCCACTGGGTGCTGACGGCGGCCTCAAAACCCAGGCGACGCACTTGCTCTACATGGCGCTGGCCGTAGTCCACGCCGGGCTGGCCGTTGGGGTAGGCAAAGAGGCTGACGCGCTCACCCAGCAGCTGTTGCAAAAACTGCTGGCTGCCTTGAATTTCATGGCGGGCCTGGGCATCGTCTAAGCGCGCCAGCACTGGATGCGACATGGTGTGGGCACCAATTTGCATGCCGCTGTGGCGCAGGTGCAGAAGATCGGCCGAGGTCATCATCAGGTCATCGGGCACGGCCACGCCAGCGCGTTGCGCCACCTGGTCGGCCAGCGCTGCACGCTGCGCCAAAGGCTGGTACTTCAGTGCTTCAATCAAGTGGAAAATAGCCGCGCGGCGCTCGGCCAAGGTGCGCACCGGCAGACAAGCCAGGCCCAGGTCTTGCAGGTCAAGCTGGGGGGCGGGGCAAGCGCGTACTGCAGCCATGAGCCGGTCGTTCCACATGCAGCCCCCGTTGACAAAGTCGGTGGCAATGAAAAAGGTGGCCGGTAGCTGGTGCTGCTTCAACAGGGGCAAGGCCACGTGGCGGTTGTCGGCATAACCATCGTCAAAGGTGATGCACGCCGCGCGTGCGGGCAGGGTCTTGTTTTTGAGTTGTGCCACGGCCACATCCAGCGGCAAGACCTGAAACCAACTGGCCAACCAACCGCACAGCGCATGAAAAAGCGAGGCGTGCATGTCTTGCGGAAACAGGGGGTCGGGTTGGGGCAGGACGCGGTGAAACACCAGCACCGAAAGGCGCGCTTTCGGGCCAGCAGGCGAGGCCCATTGCAACAGTGACTGGATGGGGTTCACAGTTGGCGTCACACCAGCCTCACAAAGTGGCAGGCAGGGCGCGACGCGAAGCGGGCGCGGCGCTGACGGCAGCTTCGGCATCTTGTGCCTCCAGCACCCAGACCTTGGTGTCCATCCAGCGGCAACCCAGCACCACCAGCAGCAAGATGTTGTAGGGCAAGTCGTAATACGAAAGACTCAAAAACGCCCCGCCCACCGCATAGCCCGCCAGGCTGACCTGGCACATAGCGCCCAGGCTGGAGAGCCAGCGGGTCTGCGGCTGCCACAGGGCTTGGCGGCGCAGCCGGCCGGCCGATTGCCAGACAAACACCCACATCAGCAAAAACAGAAACAAACCTGGAAAGCCATGCTCACCCAGCACCATGAAGTAAATGCTGTGGGCCGCATGAACAGCTTGTGGGTTGGGTGCGTAAAGGGCAAACAAAGACGCCTTGGACACCATGAAGCCGCCGCCCATGAAGTTGTCACGCGCCAGGTTCCAGGCCATCCACCAGGCATTGATGCGCCCGGTGGCGGACGTATCGCTTTCAAACTCGCCAATGGTGGCCATGCGGGTCCACCAAGTCTCTGGCATGAAGGACAGCATGATCACGCCCGCCACCAGCAGGCCCACGGCACCGGCTAGCTTGCGCTCGCTGCGCCACCACAAGACCAACACCATGGCCGCAATGGCCAGCAACGCGCCACGCGACTGGCTGCCCAAAGCGGCTACCGCGCACAACAACATGGCCAGCAACAGGCCGCGCCCGACCCAGCGGGACGACGTGTTGAGTTGCAAGAAACGCATCAGGGGAATGATCATCACCAGCGCCAGCGCCAGTTCGTTGTTGCCCTCGATATAACTGCCCGACGGCCCCCACACGCGGTAACCACCGCCGGTGGCCAGGGTGAAGATCCCCCCTTTGACGCCGTAAACACCAAGGGAAACAACCAACACCCAGACCAGCGCCACAATGTGTTTTCTGGAATACAAAACCAGCAGGGCGGCCAGCACCATCAGGTCAATTTTTAGCACCCGGTTCCACAAACGCAGACTCTCCTCCAAGTAGAAAGAG